>NZ_JBHWVJ010000046.1:0-57244 GCF_042736725.1 Streptomyces sp. NPDC060028
CCAGCCACACCAAGATCATCTCACCTGTGACCAGCAGTTACGGGACAAGCCTTAGGCGGGCGGGTTGCGGTTTTCGAGCAGTACGTTCACTTCCAGCGGTTCTGGCTCACTTTCCGGATGCTGTTGGCGATCTTCATGAGTGTCGGACTTGAGTCCTACCCGTAGGAGGTCTCAGGGGTGCGGGCTGTATGGGGCGAGGCGGCGCCTCAGAGCTGAACACCTGTTTGAGGCGTCTGGCCAGAAATCGCTTCGCGGGCCCGGGCCGCCATTGTTGCCGTCAGTGTTTGAAGGACTTCGAGTGACGTGCCGCCCGCACCCTCGTCTCGCAGAAAGACAGTGACGGCTACCGTGCCTACCCTGACGACCGAGGTTGCCCCTGTCGCAGCCGTACCGGCAGAACCGTCGTCATTGTTCATCCTCCATGCGACGGCAATGACCTCATCGCCGCCCACGTCCGGCAAGGAAAGTGGGTCCAGACCGCTGCCGCGGTCCACCTGTTGCTTGGCCAGTGCCTTGTATCCCACGGTTGCCGCATCAATTGTGGGATAGGAGCGGAGCTCGATCCGGACTTGGTCAACCATGGAGGCGGGCACGTACTCCGACGCCGCACTGATCGACGAGCCATCGCAACCGGGACTTTTCGCCGGGCACTGCATCGTGCCCGGGAACCCGGTCTTCACGCTCCATCCGGTCGGCAGGCTCCCCAGCCCCGGAAGTACGGGCAGGACTTGAGCCGCATCGCGCAGCACCACTCGCTCGGCTTCTGGCACGTGGCCGGAATCATGCGAATCGTCCCCGGTGACCAGTCGTACGCCGCCGTAGAGCGCCAGAACAAGCACGAGCAGCGCCAGGATGGCTATGGTGAACCGCGAGCCATTGGAATTGCGGACGTTACTGACCGTCAATGGACCTAGTGATAGTTGGCTACCACGCAGTTTGCTGGTTCCGATGACAATACTGCCACTCGGGTAATGCGGTGGGTGGGACGGGCGGGGAGGGACGAGGGCGTTCCTCAGCTTCCCGGTGAACTCGGGGTCAGCAGCAAGTTCATCTTGGAGAGTGCTGCGCAGAGCCTCTACTGCAGCCGTGTCCTCCGGGTTCTGCTCTAGCCCATTTAATGCTGTCTGACCTGGTACCGAGCCCCCAAGCCGAGACCGTACCAACTCGCCCACAGCCTGCCCGACGGCTGTACTCACACCGCTTACGGCTGCCGTCATTACCTGTACGGCGGCTAACGCCAAACTTTCAGAACTCTCCATGTCCCCCACCCCTCCCGGAACAACGATGCTCGTAGCTTCTCTTGTCCACAGGACCGGTGGGAAGACCCTCAGCCCACGCCGGGGGCCGCAGATACCGGCCTCGGTGCCGGCCCGGGGAAGCGGCGCCAGGGCAGCCGGACCAGGAGCAGCGCCCAAGCCGCCGCCGCAGGCCCTCGCCTTACACCTGACACCCTGACGCCGCGCCCCGATCACCGGCTCTACCTGGAGATCCGAGACCCCGCGCCGGCCCTCGGGCTGTCGGAGGAGGCGCTGCGGGGCCGGCGACTCGTGCTCCTGCAGACGGCGCTCCGGGAGCACGCCGCGCGGCACAACCTCAAGGCCGTGATGTCGTTCCACCAGCGGGTTGAGGAGGCCGCCACGTGCCCGTACGGGTGCCGGGTCGCAGCCGTCGGCCCGCCTCGCCGTCGCCGGAGGGGTGAGCGGTGCGGCTCCCGCTGTGTCAGGCCTCTCGTAGGGCGCGGGCGGTGGCCTGGGCGAAGGCCTCCGGGTTGTCCAGCATGATGTTGTGCTCGCAGTCCGGGATCGACACCACCTCGACTCCCGCCTCGGCGAGTTCCCGCGTGCCGGGAAGTGGTTGGTCGGCCTCCGGCCGCAGGTAGGTGCGCGGGATCGGCAGGGCCGTCAGCATGTCGCGTATGGCGGGCTCAGTGCCAAGGGCCCGGTGCGTCGCGCTGCGGTACAGCGCCTCGCGCCCGGCCAGGCGCATGGTGGCCCACCAGTGCGGCCCGACGTTCTCGCGAAGTTGGTGCCACCCGCCGGCCAGGAACTCCTCCTCGGTATGGGCGGCGATGCCGCTCACCCCGGGCTGGCCGTGCACGACGGGCACCGGGTCGAGGGTCGCGTCGACCAGGACGAGTCGGCCGACCAGGTGCGGGTGGCGGGCGGCCAGCACGATGGCCACCGCGCCGCCCATGCTGTGCCCGATGACGTCCGCCGCCTGGACCTCGGCCGCCTCCAGGGCCGCCGCCACGGCGTCGGCATGGTCCTCCAGGGTGTAGGCGAAGTCGGCGGGGCGGTCGCTGATGCCGAAGCCCAGCAGGTCGACCAGCAGCGAGCGGTGGCCGGCCAGGGCGGGGTGCGCGGCGGAGGCCGCGAAGTACGGCGCGGCGGAGGCACCGAGCCCGTGCAGGTAGACACGGGTGGCACGCCGCGGGTCTCCGGGCAGCTCCACCCAGCGGATTCGCGCCCCTTCGGGGGTCACCTGGGCGTCGCGCATGACTCCTCCTCCATCACTGGATCGCTCGGTCGTATGCCCGGTGTTGCCGGCACCCGGTAGCCCAGCCATCCGAAAGCATCGCCAAGACTATACATCGGCACCGATATATAGAGGTAGTGAGGCATGATGGCGTGGTGTTGGAACTGGCGATCCTGGGCTTCCTGTACGAGCAGCCGTTGCACGGCTACGAGCTGAAGCGGCGCGTCGCGCATCTCACCGGCCACGTCCGGCCGATCGCCGACGGCACGCTCTATCCCGCCATCAAGCGACTGGAGAAGGCCGGGCTGCTGAGCCGGCAGACCGAGCCCGGCACCCGGGCGGCACCCCGGCACGTCCTCACCCTGACCGGCATGGGCCAGGACGACCTGCGCCGACGCCTGCGTGAGGCCGACGGCGTCGAGATCAGCGACGAGAACCACTGGTTCACCGTCCTGGCCTTCCTGCGCCACCTGGAGGCCCCCGACCAGCAGGCCGCAGTGCTCCGCCGCCGCCTGACCTTCCTCCAGGAGCCGAGCAGCTTCTTCTACGAGGGCGAACGCCCGCTCGGTGCCGAGGAGTTCGACGACCCCTTCCGTCAGGGCTTGCTGGCCATCGCCCGCGCCACCAGCCGCACCGAGCTGCACTGGTTGGACACCACCCTGAAGGCCCTGAGGCCCTGAGGCCCTGAAGGCCCCAGTCGGACCTCGCCGGCGCGCATGTCGAAGGGTGCTGCCCCGCCCGTGTTGTCCACCGCACGCCCTGGCCTGCTCGAGCACTCGCGGGGGTCCACCCGGAGCTCGCTACGCCGGGCCGGCAGTCCATGGCCAGGCGGCCTGGCGACCGGCCTCTATGAGGCCGATCAACCGGAACGCCGTGTCCGTGAGGCCGCCGAAGGTGTGCCGGTGCGGCCCCGCGGGGCCGTGCGCGGGCTGATACCCCGCCAGGTTCCAGGTGTAGACCGGGATCTCGGCCGGAACCGGTTCGGCCGGCCCGCGGCGGCGGCCGTGAGGCGCGGGCGCGGCCTGCTCGTCGGTGACGATCAGGACCCGGTCGTGCTCCCGGTAGTGGGCGCGTACGGCCTTCGTGGTCTCGGTGCCTCCGAGACTGTGGAACCGTTTCAGCACCTCGAGCACCGGCTCCCCCGCCTCGAAACGCACCTGCGCGCTGGACCAGCCGAACTCCACCAGGTCCGCCTGCTCGGCGCGCATCGCCAACGCGGCACCGAACACGGCCGCCGCATCCGCCCGCTTCAGCTTGGACCGCTCCGAGACGTTGTCCCAGAACATGGAGTCGGAGCGGTCCACCAGGATCAGCGTCCGGCCGGGCAGGATCGGTACGTTGGCCAGGGAGTGACCCAGCGCCCGTTCCAGCGGGTCTGCCCAGCGCGGCGACGGCGCGTGCCGGTGGGCGGCCAGGTAGCGGAAGGGGAACTGCCGGGACCGCGCGACCTCGGCGGCGTCCGCGATCCGTGCGGCGACCTGGGCGGCCACCTCGTCCGAAACCCCTGCCTCGTCGAAGTTCCGCAGGTTCCGCAGGAGCGCCATGGACCCCATCGAGGGGATCACGGCCTCCCAGACGGCCGCGTCCATCGGTCCGTGGAGCCAGCCCGCCAGGGCCTCCCAGGTCATACCCGCCGCGGCCAGCCGCTCGGCGCCGCCCGGCCCGGTCACCAGGGCCCGCCGCTCGTCCGGCGGCACCTCCGTAAGAGCCCGGTGCGCGGTCAACAGCCGGTCGGACGCCGGCGCGACCGCCTGCTCCGGGTGGTGGCGGCGGTCCAGGGCGTGCCGGAAGAGCGCGCCCTGCCAGGGCTTTTCCGGGTCGGGGGAAGCGTGCACCAGGTTGAGCACGTCACCGAAGCGGAAGTCCTTGGACGCGGTGTCGTACTTCAGCAGGGAACGGGAGGAGTACAGCCGGCGTACGGCGTCGGCGATGCCCCGCTTCACGGGCATCGGCACGCTGCGCCCGTACACCGAGGTCCAGTAGGCGAGCATCTCTCCCGGCTCGTCGGCGCGCTGGAGCACCGAGTCGATCACGGACCGGTTGGACGGGCCCCCGGACGACCCCGCCTCGAGCCGGGCCCGAACGTACGCGGCGGCCCCCACCAGGGACGCCGTACGCATGTTGCCCTCGCTGCGGAGCCAGCGCAGCAGGCCGGCCGTCCATACGGGGTCCTCGACGGCGAGTTCACCCACGAGGCGGGCGTACCGGTCGTCGCGCTCGCGGCCGCTCTCGTAAAAGGTCTGCTGGGAGACGAAATTGCCGACGGCCAGCAGGAAGAGCTCCTCCCGCGGCTCCCGTACGAAGGCCGGGCCGCCTTCGTACGTACGGAAAGGCCGTCCGGCGGGCCAGTGGTGGACCTCCGGTGCGAGCGGCGTTCGGGCGGCCTCGGAGACGTGCGGGGCCACGAGCATCTCAGACCAGACCTTGGAGACGCGCTGGGTGTAACGAGGCAGTGAATCCCCCCGGATCCAAAGGAACGGACGCCCCGGACGCAGGGTCTGATGGGGCGAAGACGGACCGCGCCTGCCGAGATCAAAAGGGGCGGCGGCGTCACTTGGTCGTCAGAAGGAAGTAGCCGCAGCCGGGCGCATCGGAGGCGCGGTCGCAACGCCAACCTATGCGGCCGAGCGAACCGCACACCAGCGATTAAACGTCGGGCCTGCTCCGGGACATCGGCGGAGCGGTCGGGCTATTCCCGCGGGCGCCGGCACGGCTCGCACAGGTCGTCCCACTTTCCGCGGGCCACGAACGGCGGCCGTGGCCGGCGGGAGAATCTCCCGCCGGCCACGCGCACGAGCGCCGACCGGGCCGTCAGCGGCGCAGCTTCAGGCGGTATACCCCGCCGTCGACCGCGCCGACGTAGAGCGTGCGGCCGTCGGGGGCCGCGGTCAGCTTGGTGGTGTCGGTGTTTTGCAGACCGCTCGAGATGTTCTCCCACGTGAGGCCGTTGTCGGTGCTGCGCAGTACGCCCCGGCCGCCCTGGACGAGTCCGGACGCGGTCGAGCCGGCGGTGGCCGCGTAGAGCGCTCCGCCGACCCGCAGCAGGTCCGAGACGTGGACCGCGAGCGGGCCGGTGTCGGCGGTGCGGAAGGTCTTGCCGTCATCGGTGCTGACCCGGACGGACGAACCGCCGACGACCAGGCGTCGGCCGTCCATCACGATCGCGGAGACGGGGCCCTCGGCGACCTTGGTCTTGGTGACGCCGCCGTCGTCCGAGCGGTAGAGGCCCGAGGCGTTGCCCAGCCAGAGGCGCCGCGGGTCGCGCGGGTCACCGGCCATGGCGTCGAAGGACCTCTCATGGAAGAGGTTCTTCCATGTCCTGCCGCCGTCGGAAGTCGCGAACAGCCCATCGCCCAAGATGCTCCTGAAGCTGATCGCCACCCGGTCCGGGTCGGCCGGGTGGACCAGGATCGAGGTCGGTATCTCCGACGACGTGCCCTTCACCTGCCAGGTCCGGCCGGCGTCACCGCTGCGGGAGACCTCGAAGAGGCCGGTCGCGGTGCGCCGGACCTGCCACACCACCTTGGTGTCCTTGGGCGAGACGGCGATGTGCGAGGTGAGACGACCGGTCCTGCCCTCTGCCCCGGACTGGCCCCACTCGGGGCCGGCGACGGGGATCGCGGTGCGGTAGGTGCCGCTCACCGTTCCGGCGAGCAGCTGGTCGCCGCTGGCCGCGAGGGCGAAGGTGGTCAGGCCCTGGACGCCGATCCGCCGGTAACCGGTGCCGTCGGCCGAGCCGCGGTACAGGCCGTCCTGTTCGCTGGACACGGTCACCGAGCCGTCGGCCCAGCGGTCGTAGTCCATCGCGATGGCGGCCTTCGAGGGGGCGGGCACGGGCTTCCAGGTCTTGCCGTGGTCGCGGCTCACCTGCCCGGTGCCGAACAGGGCGCGCAGGTACAGGTCGCCGCCGGAGGCGGACAGCCCGTTGCCGCCCTCCGCCAGGGGCAGCAGGGTGGACCAGGTGCGCCCCTTGTCGTAGGAGCCGCGGACGCCCGTACCGGGGACGTAGGCCGCCACCACGGTGGAGTCGGCCGCCATGCCGCGGATGGTGCTCACCGGCTCGTCGAGGACGAGGTGCGCCGTCCCGGGGTCGCCCTTGCCGACGCCGTCGATCCGCCAGACGCTGTCGAAGGTCGCCAGGTACAGGGTGTCGCCGACGAGGGTGGCGTCGCGGACGGCGCCGGTCACGCCGGTGGGGTACGTCGCCCAGCTGTCGCCCGCGTCCGTGCTGACCAGCAGCGTGCCGCCAACCATCGCGGCGAGGGTACGGGTCTGCTCGTCCGCGACGAACTCGTCGATGTGCGCGTCGGGCACGTCGAGCTTGCGCCAGGTGCGGCCGTTGTCGTCGGTGCGCAGGATCGTGCCCCGGCGGGTGGGGTCGGCGGCCGTGTTCACGGCGTACCACCAGCGATCGGGGCGGCGGGCGTCGACCACGACCGCTCCGGTGCCGTTGCCGTCGGCGATCGGCAGCCTGCCCACCTGGCGCCAGTTGGCGCCGCCGTCGGTGGTCAGCCAGGGGGCGGCCTTTCGGAACTGGGTCACGACGGCTTGCTTCGGCCGGGCGGGCGAGAGCGCGACGTGGCCGGCCTCGCTGTTCGGGCCGATGGGCTCCCAGCGGTCGCCGCGGCTGCCGACGGGGGTGACCTCGAAGGCGCCCGTTCCGGTGATCCGCCGGCCGTCGGTGGTCGTGGCCCGCACGGCCAGCTGGTAGGCGCCGGCCGCCTTCCCGGTCACGTCGGCCTGGTAGTAGCCGGCGCCGTTCATGGTGGTGGGCAGCGTGAAGGCCTTGCCGTGCGGCGGGGTGACAGTGATCTCCGGCGGCGCGTTCAGGGCGGCCGGGGCGGCGACGTGCACGGTGGAGCGGCCGTCGCTCGGGTCGGGGGACGCCTGGACGACCAGGTGCCGGGCGACGAGCAGGTACGGCACTTGGAGGGCCGGGCCGCGCTCGGGGGTGGCCGTGATCCGGCCGCTGATCTCCGTGTCGGTGGCCGGGCGGTCGGCGCGCAGGGTGACGGTGACGGTCGTGGACCCCCCGGCGGGGACGGTGGCCCGCGACGGGGACACGGTGGTGGGTCCGGTACTGCTGAGGGTGACGGTCAGCGGTTCCTTGCCGGGGTTGGCCAGGCGTACCTTCGCGGTGGCGCCGACGGTCCTGTCCGCCAGGTCGGCGAGGCCGAACGACACGGCCGTCGGGGAGGCGCTGAGGGTGGCCGAGGCCGCGGCGGCCACGTCGAGCCGTCCGTTGCCCTGGGCGGTGGGGCCGGTGCCGGCGAGCTGCTTCGCGGTACCGACCAGTGCGGACCTGATCCCGTCGGGGTCCTGGTCCGGGCGCAGTTGGCGCAGCAGGGCGGCGGCTCCGGCGACGTGCGGGCTCGCCATCGAGGTGCCCGACATGCGGTAGACGCCGGGTTCGTACATCGAGGTGGGGATCGTGGAGCGGATTTCCACGCCGGGTGCGACCAGGTCGGGCTTGAGGCCGAAGCCGGTGCCGGGTCCGCGCGACGAGAACGAGGCGATCTCGTCGGTGGAGTCGGTGCCGCGCAGGGTGACGGACACCTTGCCGGCGGCCAGTTGACGGCTCAGCTGGGCGTACTGGGTCGTGTCGATGCCCATGACGACCAGGCGGTCCATGCGCAACGAGTCGCCGGAGGCGGCGGTCCGGGTGAGGTCGGGGCGGGCGGGGGTCGCCGGGGCCTCGACCGTTCCCGGGGTGGCGGCGAGCACGGGTCCGGCGTTTTCCGGGAGCCCGCCGAGCACGGCGAGTGCGCCGCGCTTCTCGGCCTCGCGTGCCCAGTCGATGTCGCTCCCGCTCAGGACCTCCGTACTGGGCGGGACGAGAATGTCGGCCCGCAGGATCTTGCCCCGTACGTCACCGACCCGGTTCCAGTCCTCGGCGGTGCCCGCCCCGACGTCCACGAGCGGCGCGGTGACCGGCTCCCGGGGCGGGTTCGCGGACAGGATGCCCCGGTACGTCTGGATCAGTTCGGGCTCCTTGCCCGCCAGGTACGCGCTGGGCATCCGCATCCCGCTGGTGGAGGCGCCGACCGCGATGACGCCGTCGGCCGACGCCGGAGAGTTGACGGTGCCGCTGCCGGGCCCGTCGTTGCCCGCCGCCGCGACGACGACCACTCCGGCCCGCACGGCGGCGGTCGCCGCGCGGCCCAGCGGGTCGGTGCCGTCACCGGGGCCGCCGAGGCTCATGTTGATGACGTCGGCCGGGTGGGGGCCCGCCGGGTCGGCCGCCGCCTCGATGCCGGCGATGATGTCGGAGGTGTAGCCGCTGCCGTCGGCGCCAACGACCTTGTAGGCCAGCAGGCTCGCGTCGGGCGCCATGCCGGTGACGCCTCCCTTCTTGGCCGCCTTGCCCGCGATGATGCCCGCGACGTGGGTGCCGTGACCGTTGTCGTCCATCGGGTCGTCGTCGCCATTGGCGAAGTCGAAGCCGCCGACGACCTTGTGGCCCTTGCCGAAGCCGCCGCCCAGGTCGGGGTGGCCGTAGTCCACGCCGCTGTCCAGGACCGCCACGACGGTGCCCTTGCCGGTGGCCTTCACCCCGGCCGGGTCCTCGCGCTTCCAGACCTCGGGCGCGCCGGTCAGCGGCACGCTGGTGTCCGTGCGCAGCTGTATCCGGGTGTCGGGCCGGACGGCGGTGACGCCCGCGAGCGCGGCCAGCCGCGCCGTCTCGGATGCGGGCACCGTCATCGCCACGGCGTTGACGAGCAGGCCGAGTTTGCGGGGTGAGGCGGGGTGCAGTCCGGCTTTCCGCACCGTCCCGACGAAGGCGTCCTGCCGTGCCGCCAGGGTCCGCCGGGCCTCGCCGACGGCGGAAGCGGTGCCGGCGGCCAGGGATGTGAGCGCGCCGCCGGGGGCGGCTGCGACGGCGGCGTCCCCGGACAGTTCGACGATGACCCGCTGGTTCGGGTCGGGTGACTTCGCGGTCGCGGTGCCGGGTATCGCGGTGAGCGTCCCGGCAAGCGCGACGGTGGTGACCGTGACGGCCACCAGGCGTCGGATTCTTCGTGGGTTCTTGGCCATGGGGAGAAGTCCTAGCGCCGAAGTCACTCTCCGTACAACAGATCCTGGCGGCCCATTGCTGCCGCTGGCACAAGTGGGCCAGTATCCGCATATGACGAACGAGCTCACCGCCGCAGGCATCGATCCGTTCGACGAGAGCGTCTACCGGGCCGTGTTGACCCGGCGTACGGCGTTCCCGACCGAGCTCGCCGCCGACCTCGGCTGCTCCCCTCTCCGTGCCGCCAGGGCGCTGGACCGGCTGCACGACCACGGCCTGGTCGGGCGGCTCGCGGGCGTCCGCCGCCGGTACGCGGCGATCGAGCCGGGGGCGGCGGTCGAGTCCCTGGTACGGACCCGGGCCGCGGAGTTGGACCGGGTCCGTTCGGTGGCGGGCGAGCTGTCCCGCCTCTTCGCGGCGGCCCAGGACGGCACCGCCGGGGAGGATGAGGTGGAGATCGCCACCGGCCGCGAGGCGCTCGGCCGCTGGTTCGTCCGCCTCCAGCAGGAGGCGCGCGAGGACGTCATGACACTGGACCGGCCGCCGTACGCACTGACCACCTCCAACCCGGTGGAGAGCACGGCGCTGGGGCGCGGCGTGCGCTACCGCGCGGTCTACGCCCCCGAGGCGCTGGAGTGGCCGGGGGTGCTCGAGGACATCCGCGGACTCGTGCGCCGTGGCGAGCAGGCCCGGGTGATGCCGGGCTTGCGGATCAAACTGGCCATCGCGGACCGCCGGCTGGCGCTGATGCCGCTCTCCCTGGACCTCGACGGCGTGCGCGCTGCGGTCATCCGCCCCTCCACCCTGCTGGACGCCCTCACCGACTACTGGGAGCTGTGCTGGAAACAGGCCCTGCCGCTCGACGTCCCCGCCGAGGACCCGCTCGGTGAGGAGGATCGCCTGGTGCTCACCCTGCTGGTCAGCGGCCTCAAGGACGAGGCCATAGCCCGCCAGCTCGGCTGGTCGGTCCGCACCATGCGCCGGCGCATGAGCCGCCTCCACGAACTCCTGGGCGCGGTGAACCGCTTCCAGGCCGGCGTCGTCGCGGCCCGCCGCGGCTGGATCTGACCCGCCACCGGGCACGAGCCCACTACGTACAGGTCGCGTCAGTACTGCAGCAGTCCGGCGTCGCTCAGCCCTGCCCGGTCTCGGTCTCGTTCCCGGTCTCGTTCCCGGTCTCGGTCTCGGTCTCGGTCTCGGTCTCGGTCTCGGCCCACGGACGGAGTTTCTCCGGGTTGCGGACCGCCCAGATGCGAGCGATGCGGCCGCCACTCAGGCTGAACGCCGCCACGGTCACCGTGACGCCGGCGTGCTGGGCGACCAGGCCGGGCCGGCCGTTGACCGTCCGTTCCAGGAGTTTCAGCCCAGGGGCTTTGTCGGCGATGTGGATCAGGTACTGGGCGATGCGCTCGCTGCCCTCGACCGGGCGCAGGACGGTGCCGACCAGGCCGCCGCCATCGGCGGTCATCGTGGCGTCGGAGTCGAGGAGGCCGACGAGGGCATCGATGTCCCTGGCCTCCCACGCTTCCTTGAAGTGCCGCACCAGACCGGCCTGACCGGCCGTCGGACGCACCGGGGCCTGCGCTGCGCGGACGCGTCGACGGGCCGAGGAGGCCAGTTGCCGGCAGGCCGCGGGCGTCCGGCCTACGATCTCGGCGACTTCGGCGAAGGGGTAGCGGAAGACGTCGTGCAGGATGAACGCCACGCGTTCGGCCGGCGTCATCGACTCCAGTACGACGAGGAAGGCCATGTTCACCGACTCGTCCAGGGTGACCCGGTCGACGGGGTCGGCCGACTCGGCCCTGCCGCCGCCCGCCCGCCCGCTGAACCACTCCGTACGGTCGGGCAGCGGCTCGGGTATCCATGCGCCGACGTAGCGCTCGCGCCGGGCCCGCGCCGAACCGAGCATGTCCAGGCAGATGCGGCTGGCCACCGTCGTCAGCCAGGCGCCGGGCGACTCGATGGCCTCCTGCTGTTGCCGCGACATCGCGTACCAGCGGGTGTAGGCCTCCTGCACGGCGTCCTCGGCCTCGGCCAGCGAACCGAGCAGCCGGTACGCGAGATTGATCAGCTGGCGCCGCTCGCCGACGATCAGGCTCAGGCCCGGCTCGGCCGGCTCATGCCCTGGCTCGGACGGGGTGCCCATGGTCGTCGTCGCTCCTGGTGCTTCTCGTCCGCTTCCGCTGTCGACACTTCGCCGAAACACCGCACCGGACTACGAGGTCGACGCTTCGCCTCACATTTCCCGGGCCCACGTCGTCGGATCACCGAGACACTACCGACCCAGCGCCGCGAGGCAGATGAGGGGACCACGACATGGCCACACAGACGACGGCGGTACAGGGCAGACTCACCTTCCAGCAGGTCGCGATCGCCCTGCAGACCTTGGCCATCTTCTTCCAGGCAGTCACCGCCGGACTGCTGCTGTCCGCGTCCTACGGCGAGGTACTGCACAGCGTCGGCGCGCGCGTGATGTACGGGGCATCGATGGTGTACGTGCTCGCCGCGGTCCTGGCGTGGCGCCCGGGCGGCGGATCTCCCCGCCCCATCCTGTACGCGTCCGGCTTCCTCCTACTCGCCTCGGTACAGGTGGTCCTGGGCATCGCGCACATACCGTCGCTCCATGTCCCCCTGGGCATCCTGATGTTCGGCCTGAGCGTCCTGGCACTGAGCCAGGCCTTGTCCGCCCGCCCGTCAGAGCGCTCCGCCACCCGGCCGTAGCCGCAGCGCGACCACCCTCGGAGCAACGACCCCCCACCCCCACGCCGATGCGGCGCGGCGAAAGGCAAGGACGACCCGGACGAGTCCCACGACCAGCGCTACTCCGCCACTCTGGCGGCATTCCCTCCCACCCCACGCCAGGCAGCCGACCGGAAGGCCGGTCCCAACGAGGACCTGCCTTCCGACCCGGAACAACGCCCCATCCCTCACCGCGAACGGGGGGAGCAGTCCAGCCCGTACCAACGCCTGTGCTTGGTGTCGGGGTCATCCCGGCGGGCGCCGGGAGCAGTACTTCCGCCGCTCGGGCACGGGCAACTGCCGGGGTTCATCCCCGCGAGCGCGGGGAGCAGACCTTGCCAGGCTCTCCGCCTTCCTCCAGGAAGGGTTCATTCCCGCGGGCGCGGGGAGCAGCCGCCGAACCGGAGGACACCGCTCACAGGCTCGGGTTCATCCCCGCGGGCGCGGGGAGCAGTTCTCGGCTTGCTCGCCATCGGCGAGGTGCTGGGGTTCATCCCCGCGGGCGCGGGGAGCAGTGCGCGGCAGTCCACGGATCCGTGTGATCCAAGGGTTCATCCCCGCGGGCGCGGGGAGCAGCTCGCCGAGCAGGCCGAGAAGAAGCAGGGACCGGGTTCATCCCCGCGGGCGCGGGGAGCAGGGAGTCTGCTGCCAGGGAGGCCTTCGCGGCCGGGGTTCATCCCCGCGGGCGCGGGGAGCAGAGTTGCCGACCTGGGACTCTATGCGGGCGACGCCGCGTTCTCGAGTACTTTCACCGAATCCGGCAATCGAGCCATAGCTCCCGTTCCCGGCAAGGACCAATATGCCGGGGACGTTACTGCGCCCGACTGGCCAACCGCCCAACTGGAGCCTCAGCGTGGATCTCGCCTGCCTCGAAGGACACCCGCTTCCCCGAGCCGGTGAGCACGACGGACGACCCGTCGAGAGTGATGGCAGTGATGGGGCTCGTGGACCATCCGTCGACGGCAAGGTTCTCCACGTGAGTGCAGACCAGGAAGAACTCGACCGCGTTGTGTCCTTGCGCGTGCCATAGAGCAGCGGCTCCGGCCGGGACGGCGAAGGCAAAGAACCTCAAGGTGACCGACGCTTCGCGCTCGTCGATGTGGACGGAGATCAGGTCGTAGTCGGTCAGCGGCGGCGGGGGTGTGCCAAGGACCTCGCGGAGCGTCTCGGGATTGGCTACCTCGGCAGACCAGTCACGGTCAGTCATAGAACACCCTCCTGGTCGTGGGAGGCAGCACCTGGTGCAGATGCTGGTCGACTCGGCTCTCAAACCAGCGCTCAGCGGTATAGGGGTCCGCGTCGCCGGAGCGGTACGCGTTGAGATGGCTCGTCTTGAGCGCGGCGTATGCGGTGAACTCCAGCGAGAATCCTGCTCCGTGCACCGCGACACCGACCCGGCGCTCGCAGATCTGGACGAGGGAGCTGAACTGGACGTCGACCACGGTGCAGTCGGGAATACCCCGCATCCGCAGGTCCTCGCCGACAGCCATGAACTCGATCTGGGCCTCGAACCGATCGCAGCCAGCCTTGGTCCACGCCAGAGGGGCGAGGTCCGGGAAGCGCGGAAGGTCCACCCGCAGCTTCACAGCGGGGCCGTAGGGGCTCAGGTGGACCGACCTGAGGACCAGGTGTTCCAAGGGCGGCAGCTCGGTATAGAGCGCGGTCAACCGCTCGGAGTGGAGCAAGAGCTCCGGCCACGTGTCGGCTGAAATGGGTGGGCTCCTCTGCTCTGGGCACCTCGCGCCCGGCGAGGCCGGCCCGATCATCGTCCAAGGGGCGGCCGGAGACCTGGAAAGTGCTGCTGAACTGCGGTGGCAGGGCTTGTCGAAAGCCCTGCCACATCGCCGAAGACGGGCCTCGTTCCAGATGAAGAAGCGTAACGGCTACGGGTCCTCTCCTCGCGTCCGGATATGCCCGGGACGCATTCGTCATCAGCCCGTTCCGCCAGGTCGTCGCCAGCGCCAAGCGGGCCGGCCACGACCTGATGCCGGCCGAGCGGGTCGGTACGGTGCACACGACTCAGGGGAAGGAGGCGGACGTATTCGTCCTCGTCCTAGGCGCGGACCCACGGCGGCCTCACGGCCGAACCTCCTCAACGTCGCGGCAGCCGGGCCAAACGCCACCTCTTCGTGATCGGCAACCTCGAGGCATGGCGCGCCCAGCGCTACTTCACCACCCTGGCGGATTCCCTCCCGACCCACACGTGGCAGCCGCGCCGGCAGGCCGCGCCGAGCCAGGGCTAGGGCTCGGCCGCCGATCCGGGACAGCAGCGCCGCCCTGTGTCCCCGTCCTGCGAGCGCGGCGAACCGTAGGCCAGCCCCAGAGCGCAGCTCAGTTTGATGGCTCCATCCCCGCCAGCGCGGGGAGCCTCCTACCTCGTAGGCCCCGGTCCACTCGTGGCTGGGTTCATCCCCGCAGGCGCAGGGAGCAGACGCCGGTCAGCGGGCGCCGGCCCTTGCCTCGCGGTTCATCCCCGCGGGTGCGAGGCGCAGACACCGTCTCCGTCGATCTTGCCGAACTGCATGGGTTCATCCCCGCGGGCGCGGGGAGCAGATCGAAGTTGCCGAGTCCGGTCGGACGTTCATGGGTTCATCCCCGCGGGCGCGGGGAGCAGACGTCTCTCAGTGTGGCGACGACATCGGGCCCGGGTTCATCCCCGCGGGCGCGGGGAGCAGCACATCGTCATGACCTGGGACGCCGAGCAGGAGGGTTCATCCCCGCGGGCGCGGGGAGCAGAAACCCCGTGACTCAATTCCAAGATCCAGATAGGGTTCATCCCCGCGGGCGCGGGGAGCAGGACGGTCCCGAACGGGGTGATCTGGAAGCCGTGGGTTCATCCCCGCGGGCGCGGGGAGCAGACTTCCTGACCTGGGACTCTATGCGGGCGGCGCAGCGTTCTCGAGCACTTTCACTGAATCCGGCAATCCAGCTAAAGCTCTCATTCCAGGCAATGGGGCCGGCGCGGCACTGTGGAAGCGATGCCCGCAACGTCATAGCCCGTCACCCCGCCAGCCACCACTACGAACAACGGCGACACCACCTTCCGCCCGATCCGGGGCGGTGCCCACTGCAGTGACTACGCGTCACGGTCACGTCGCAGGGCCTGGATAAGCCAGGGGTACACCGGGATCAGGCTCGGTACCAGCTGCCAGCCGTTCACGATCCACACCAACCGCCAGTACCGGTCCACCCTGGGATCGTGTGCTTCTTCGAACTGCTGGGCCATCCAATCCCGGAATTCCGTGTCAGGGGTGCGCGCGAGCACCTCGGCAAAGCGGTGCACGAGGTCATCGATGACAAGGGCGCCCCTATCGCTGAGCGGGTCGATGCCCGCCTCCATGGCCTCGGCTACCTTCTGACGAGTGAACTCCGTCAGTTCCTCGCCGACCTCGCTCTCGATGTCGAGGTCGAGTGTGCGCCCGGCGGCCTGACACCTGGCCGTCCGGCGCATCCGGGCCCGGAAGTCCTCGTCGCCGACCAGCTCGGCGAGTTCCACCCATGCGGCGACCTGCTCGCTGGACGGAGCATCGGGGAGGTCGGGAGTAGCAGCGCGAACCATGGCCACCGCGGCCGGGTCGGCATCCACCGTGCCGAAGGTGCCCTCCACGAAATCGTCGATCAACCGTCGGCGTTCCTCGCCGGACAACTGCGTGAGCCTGTGCATGAGCTTGGTCTCCTCGGGATTGGACCCGCTTCTGGCCACGGCTCGCAGAACGCTCCGACGCAGTTTCAGCACCCGGATCTGGACGTCCGTGGCGTCGGCGTGCGCCTCGGCGACTTCCGCCACCGAGAGCTCGCGGTCCAACACCCGTTGAATCGTGGCCAGGTCCATGCCCAGCTCGCGCAGTGTGCGGAGGAGTTCCAGACGAAGCAGTGCGTCGAAGTCGTAGAGCCGATAGCCGGCGGAATTTCGGGTGGTCGGCGCTACGACCCCCGAACCGGAGTAGAACCGGATGGTCCTCACGGGCAAGCCCGTCCGCAGGGAAAGCTCCCCGATCGAGTACAGGGTCGTAGTGTCCATGTCCCCCACTCTGGTGTCTCCAGTCACTGGAGACTCAAGGCCATTTCCCAACTGGGCCCCGGCCGAGACGCCTCCGAGCGGCCGAAGCATGCGTTCGCGTGCTCTCCACTGACCGCCAGGACGCCGGGCACGCCCTGGGCGAGCGACGGCAGCGACATGCGTCACCGCTCCCTGGCGGCCTATGGCTACGAGCCCTTGGACTCCATCATTATGGCCAGACGCAGAGCGCTACTCGGCTTGATGGGTTCATCCCCGCCTGCGCCGGGGAGCAGCCCCGATCGAACTAACCGGCGCGGGAATCACAGAGTCATCCCGCGCACACGGGGAGCAGCAGACGTACAGGACTTCTGCCGGTGGTAGCCGGGTTCATCCCTGGGGCGTGAGAGCAGACCAGACTGGATGCAAACCGTCAGGTCGCAGGTGGGTTCATCCCCGCGGGCGCAGGGAGCAAACCGAGCGCGGGGAGCCGATCCTCGCGTACGCGGGTTCATCCCCGCGGGCGCGGGGAGCAGATGGCGGCTTGGCGGCGGCGGGCGGCGCGGGCGGGTTCATCCCCGCGGGCGCGGGGAGCAGCGCCGCTACAGCTGGCTCCTCGACCAGATCGTGGGTTCATCCCCGCGGGCGCGGGGAGCAACGTCCGGCGGATCTGGTGGGGGGTGAAGCAGAGGGTTCATCCCCGCGGGCGCGGGGAGCAGGGCCTGCTGGACGAGGGTCTTGGTGACCGCCAGGGTTCATCCCCGCGGGCGCGGGGAGCAGGCCAAGCTGGGACTGACCGACGCCACGGTGTCGGGTTCATCCCCGCGGGCGCGGGGAGCAGCTCTCTGGCAGCGTCGATGAGGTGGTAAGCCAGGGTTCATCCCCGCGGGCGCGGGGAGCAGGCTTCCTGACCTGGGACTCTATGCGGTCGATGCAGCGTTCTCGAGCACTTTCACTGAACCCGGCAATCCGGCTATAGCTCTCATGCCAGGCAAGGCGCGTGTGCGGGACTGTGGAGGTGATGCGCACGACCCCGCAGCCCACCACCCCGTACGACGTTGCCCGCACCGCCCGGGACGGCCCCCGGTGGCCATTGCAGGACGCCACCCAAGTGGCCGCGAAAAGTCGGTTCTTTCTGCCCGCCGGCCCCCGGCACTCCCAACATGACGGGCCCCGGAGATGCTGGTCCCGAGACACTGTGCAGATCAGGGGCCAGACATAAGAGAGCCCTCAGCCGAAGCTGAGGGCTCCCAGTACGAGTTGGCGACTCAGGCGCGGTCGGCCAGCACGAGATCGAGCTCGTCGCTGGGGGCACCTATTCATTCCCGGCCGGATTCACGGCCACCTGGAGAACCCGGTCGCCGTTCATGAAGTTCTTCGTCGTGGCCTGAGAACGGGCACTGTACGCAGCGTGACACTGGCGTCGGCGTAATCACAGGAGATCCATCGAGAAGACGTGAATTCCAGACAGAGCGTGGCGCGCGACCGGCTGGCGCCCATTCCCGGATAGTGGCTCGCGAGTCAGGCCAGACGACGGTAAGGGAGCAGATCGTGGCGACGTCAGATTCTGAAGTGGATGTCGTGATCGTGGGCGGCGGTTTCGCCGGGGTGACGGCCGCGCGTGAATTGTCGTCGCGCGGACGCCGTGCGGTCCTGGTCGAGGCGCGTGACCGCCTGGGCGGCCGGACTTACACGAAGGACCACGACGGGCATCCGATGGAGTTCGGCGGCACGTGGGTCCACCCTCTGCAGCCGCACGTGTGGTCCGAGATCGACCGCTACGACATTGAGACCGAGACGTTCCCGGTGCTGGAAGGGCTGCGGCAGGCGGTCGTCTCCGGCGGCCGCGTCGTGGACTTGTCCGACGAAGATGCCGCGCGGGCGCTGGAGGCGTTCGACGAGTTCTGTGCCCCGGGCATGACCCTGTTCCCGGAGCCGTTCCTGGAAACGGTGAGTTCGGACCCGGATGGCCTCGGTAAGCGGTCGATGCGTGAGCAGCTCGACACCTTCAAGGCCGAGCCGGCGCTGCGCGACTGGGTGGAGGGGATGTGCTGCCTGGTCGCGTTCGGCCCCCTCGACCAGTCCGGTGCGAGCGAGATCTTCCGCTGCTACGCCCTGTCGGGATACAGCGCGGCGCAGGCCATGGCCGCACTGTCGGCAACGAAGCTGGTGAAGGGGACCCGGGAGCTGATCAACTCCATTGCCGGACAGGCCACGCTGGCCGACATCCGCCTCAACTCGCCCGTGCGGCGTGTCGTCCAGACCGATGACGGGGTGCGGGTCGAGCTGGAGAGCGGCGAGGCCGTCAGCGCGCCGACGGCACTGATCGCGCTGCCGATGAACGTCCTGAACAGTGTGGAGTTCGAGCCCGGCCTGTCCGAAATCAAGCGGACCGCGTCGGCCGACCGGCACGCGGGCGCCGGCAGGAAGTGCTTCGTCCGCGTCAAGGGCGACATCGGCAACGTGAGCATCGTGGCCCCAGAGGCCCAGGCGGTCAACTTCGTGGTCACCTACACCCACGGTCCGGAAGGCTCGTGGCTGATCGTGTTCTCCGCCAACCCGGACAAGCTGCAGATGCCCCAGTTCGACGACGTCCAGGGCATGCAGAGTGCGCTGCAGCCGCTCCTGCCGGGCGTCGAGGTGGAGAGCATCGTCGGCTGGGACTGGTCCAACGACCCGCTCGCGCTGGGCACGTGGTGCATCTACCGGCCGGGACAGCTGGCGAAGGTGCTGCCGGAACTGCGCACCACCGAAGGACGGCTGTTCTTCGCGGGCGCCGACTCGTCGATCACGTGGCGCGGTTTCATCGACGGGGCGATCGAGAGCGGCTACCGCTCCGCCCGCGACATCGACAACTACCTGACCAGCTGATCACCGGCGGCGGCGCCTGCTTCGGGCACCGCCGCCGTGCTCCGGCTACGGGTCCTCGGTAACCGTCAGGGCGGAGGGAGCGAGCACCCACAGCAGGGCCCGGCCGGTGAGTGGCGTGGTGGCGATGAGGGGAGAGGTAGACCTCGGCCACTGATCCGTCGCCCCGCAGGACGTCGAGGTCGCGGGACGTCGAGGTCGCGGGACAGCCGTGACAACAGGAGCAGGGCGGCATCGAGGATGAGCCATGAGGCCAGGTTGGCGCCGATCCACCCCGCCCAGCGTCTGGTGACCTTGCGCAGTACCAGCGACTGCGACAGGCCGAGCAGGGGACCCCGCGCCAGGCTCTGGCTGGCGGCCAGGTGACAGGCCATCGACACGTCCTGGGCGCCGGGCCGATGTTGGACGTCACCCACGCCTTGCGGGGAGCTTTTGCTTTGTGGTCCGGCCTCGAACGATGCCCCTTCAGGCGGGCGGTCGTGTGTGCGGTGGGAGACTGCGCGGATGGATCTTCATACGTTCGAGGGGCTGTTGACCGAGCGGGGTCAGGTGTTGCTGGCTGCTGTGAGCGGTCTCGATCCGGCCGATGAGGTGGCGATGACGGCGCGGCTGCGGGGTGAGTATCCCGCGGAGTGGGTGTCGGCCGCTGTCGAGCAGGTGCGGTTGCGACGGAGAGCCGTGACGAAGTTCGGTGCGGAGGCGTCGCGCATGTACTTCACCCCGGACGGCCTGGAGCACTCGTCTCCTCGGGCTGTGGCGGCGTACCGGGGAGTCCGGATCATGGATGAGTTCGGGATCGTCAACGCCGGCGCGGTGGGGTGCGGGGTCGGAGGTGACGCGTTCGAGATGGCCCGGGCGCCGATGGTGACCGTACTGGTCGACCAGGACCCGCTGGCCTGCGCGGTCGCACAGGCGAACGTGCGCGCGCTGGGCGGCATCGTTGCGGAGTTCGTGTTGGCGCGGCAGTGCGCGGACCTCGCGGAGATGGCGCAGGAGACCGTGGGGTGCTCGGAGTCGGTCTTCATCAACCTCGTGCAGCGCAGCGGCCGGGACGGGGACGTCGGCTCCCCGGCGTACTGGCCTCCGCTGGAGTGGGCACTGGACGTCGTGCGCGAAGTCGGCACGGGAGCTGTCAAGGTCGCATCGGACATCGCACGGGACATCGCACGGGACATCGCACGGGAAGCCATACCCGACTGCTCCGAGACGGAATGGATCTCCTACCGCGGACAGGTCACCGAAGCCGTCCTGTGGTTCGGCCTGTCCGAGCACGACGCGAACTGGCCCGACACCCCCGTGCCCCACGGTGTGCGCCGTGCCACCGTGCTTCCCGGGGGAGCGTCCCTCACCAGCCGCGGCCTGCCCGCCCCGGCGGTGCGCCCGGTCGGTCGTTACCTGTACGAGCCCGATAACGCCGTCGTCCGTGCCGGCCTGCTCGCCGAGGTCGCGCAGGACGTCGGCGGCGGCCTCATCGACGAGACCGTCGCCCACCTCACCGCGGACACCCTGCACGCCACCGCGTTCGCCACCGCGTACGAGATCACCGACGTGTTGCCGTACGACGTGGAGAAGCTCCAGGCGCTGCTGCGTGAGCGCGGGATCGGCGAACTGTCGGTGAAGGAGCGCGGCGTGGCCGTCGTGCCGGACGAGCTCTCCCCCTGCGGCACGACCCCCGGCCCGAACACGGCCACCGTGATCCTCACGCGCGCCGCGGGAGCCCCCGTCATGCTGCTCGGCCATCCGATCGGCTGAGCCCAGCGCCCGGAGGAGCGCCACGCGAGCGAGCACATCCAGCGCGAGCCGCCGCTTCAGACCTTGCCCACAGTGCCTAGCGAGGCCTTTTCAGCTCCCTCACCGCAGCCATCACACCCAGGCAGATCCCGATCGACGTACCGAACGCCGTACCGCCGGACAAGACGGCCTCCGCCCAACCGGCGCCGTCGAGCGACTTCAGGATGCCGACGGACATGGCGACGACCAGCGAGAAGAGCACAACCGTCAGCAGCCACGGCACCCATGCGGTGGTGGAGCCGGTGACCGAGGCCTGCTGCGGAACCGCCGGATCGGTTGGAGCAGTCATGAGGAGTTCCCTTTCAGAGGTGTGATGCATCGGTGAGCGGAACAGCAGGCCGTGCGGGTCATTGGTCGTGCGGGTCACCCGTCGTGGGACCACCCGCCCATCAGGCGTTCTGCCATGGCGGCCCGCGCATCCGAGACCGCTTCCGCGAAGCGGCGGTGCGCCGTGGCCTGGTCCTCAAGAGCGGCGAGCGCCTCGGCGATGCGTAGTTGCTCCTCGAGCGGCGGGAGGACCAACGGCTGGTTGCCGAGTGAATGGGCGCTGATCGACGGCGCGGCGGTCGCCGCCGCTCGGTCGCGCACCCAAGTCACTGCGTCGGGCCGGCACAGGTAGTCCAACAGGTACCTGGGGTCCACTGGTGCTCCCGGGTGCAGGCGCAGCCGTAGCAGGTTGGGGCTCATCACCCAGCCGGCCTGCCCTTCCCGTACCAGCGCGGGCGGCCCCATCGCCCCTGACCTGATGCACGCGATGTCACCCGGCACCAGCCGGAAGTCCCGTAGCCGCCCGGCGAGCCGGGCCGGGATGCGCTCGGCGCCCGTGTCCTCGATGTGCCCCTGTCTCAAGTGCCTCGGGAACACCACGGGCACGTCGCCGTCCGGCGTACGCTGCTCCGTGCCCAGAAGTGAGTACGAGGGGCCCGCCTTGATCGCGCACACGTCAGCCAGTACCACCTCGGCCCATCCGGTCGGCAAGCGACCGGCCGCCCCCCGAGCCGGCCGCCGCGGGGACCGGGGCCCGAGCCCGGCATCGGTGACCACGGCGTCCGCCTCCCGCAGCTCCCGCCCGCGGGCTTCGATCTCCTGCCAGGCCTCGGTGGCGGCCGCGTCGGCCGCAGCCCCGTCCGGCTGGTCGGCGAGGACGTGGTCGGTGGCGCTGAGCGAGTAGCCCCGGGCACGAAGGGTCTCCCGAGTAACCAGCGCGGACCGCACCCCGCGGTCCCGGCCCGCCCACCCAGCGCCCAGGCAGGCATCCACAACGGCCTGGACATTCGCATTGTCGAGGACCCGTTTGCCCTTCTGCAGGGTGCCCAGGCTGCGGGCGTCGACGAACAGCACCTCGTCGCAGGGACGCGCATGGTGCCTGAGGAACCACAACGACACCGGTACTGGTGTGCTGGAGAACAGTCGGTCCGGCAGCGCGACGACGCACCTCACCACACCGCGTTCCACCATGTTCCGGCGGATCTCCGCCTCCGCCGCATTCGTCGAGTTCCCCGCCTTGTTGGGCATCACGACGCCGGCGGATCCGCCTTCCGCGAGGGAGGTGAGCACGTGTTGCACGTAGGCGAAGTTGTCGTTGCCGACCGGAGGGGCACCGTACGGCCACTCCCCGTCGCCACGCGCCTCCCCCGCCGAATCGCTCATGTTGAACGGGGGGTTGGTGAGAATGAAGTCGAAGCGGGTCGCGCGACGCCCATCTACGGAGCTCCAGGGGGCCCCGCGTGTCAGGCGCAGGTCGGGGCGGACGCCCTGGAGGGCCAGGTTCATGCTCGCGAGCCGCCACGTGTCACGCCCGGGGCTGGATCCGCGCACGTCGAGAGCGCTCGGCCCCGTGCCCTGCACGGCGCAGTAGGCGGCAGCCTCGGCAAGAAGCTCGCCGCCACGGGCATAAGGGTCGTAGATGCTGCTCGGCACCCCCACTTCGCAACCGCTGCGGGCGACCCCGGTCATGATGGTCGACACCGCGCGTGGGGTGAAGAACTCGCCGCTGCGCAGTCCTGCGCGGGTCTCGTACTCACAGAGGATGAGGCGGAACGCGCCCCGTCCCAGCAGGCCGACCGCCTTCACCACGCGCTTGAGGTCGTCGTACGTACGGGGCTCCAACCGCAGGACCGCCTCGCGCATTCCGGGCAGCACGGCGAGCCCCTTGAGCTGTTCGTCCACCGCCGAGCCGATGTGGTGCAGCAAGGCGTTGGCACCGTCCGAACCGGTTCCGGTGGAAGCCCGCCGCACGACGCCGTCCCACCGCGCACCTCCCGTCATCCGCAGGAAGTGGAGGCAAAGCAGGAGATTCATGTAGTCGACGACCGAGCCGGCCCCGCGGACCCGGTCGGCCAGATCCCCCATGAGTTCCCGTACGCGCTCCTGATCGAGGGGATCCGGCTCCTCGGGCTCTGACACGGATACAGTCCCAGTGGCGGGGGCGGCGACTGACTCACTCGGGGTGAGAGCCCGGCGTGCCCGGTCTCCGTACGTGACTCCCTCGGCCTCTGCGGTATCCCGGAACCGCCGGGGGACGGGGCGGGCGTCGAGCCAGGCGAGGACGGCCTCCTGATGAAAGAACTCGGCCTCGCCGGCCCTCACGGGAGCAGGAAAGCCGGGTTCGCGGCCCCAGGAGGTGACGGTCGGTCTGGCGACGCCGGCCCATGAGCCGATCTGCGACCGCGTGATCAACCGGTCGCCGTGTGGTGCTGGAGTACTGGCCATGACTGGCTCCCCCGAACTGTCCGTGTACGGCGTTTCGTTGGGGCCAACGTTAGAGGTACTGAACCCGTATGTTCCACTGCGCACTCCGGATGCGCAGATGACGCACACGGGCCTCCACGTAGATGCCGAGGACAGAGATCGGCCTTTTTATCCACTTCTGCAGCTTCAAATTGGCTGAGCAGCCAGTGCCCATCGCAGGGGAGGCCGGAACCGGCTTAGCTATCCAGGGTGGCCGACGAAGACCCGGCGAGGCACCCCTGCAGGTTCATTCCCGCGGGCGCGGGGAGCAGAGTTCCTGACCTGGGACTCTATGCGGGCGATGCAGCATTCTCGAGCACTTTCACCGAATCCGGCAATCGAGCCATAGCTCCTATTCTTCACCACGTAGTTCACGAGCCAGTCGTGCACTCCGGATCGCCGGCAGCGTCGCCGCGGTGTCGTCCGCCTCCCGGAGTCGCCACGTACGTTCCTGCTGTGTCTTGAGCCGCCTCGTGAGCGCGCGCAGCTTGCCGAGGTCTACACCGTGATCGTCGCCGTGCTTCTCGTTCACCGGGCGCGTCTTCGGGTCCTCGGGTTCGGCCACCTCAGCCTGCTGTCCGCCACGTGGGAGGTGCAACAACCTACGCCGCAAGTCGGCCAGCTCCCAGGTCCGCAGGAAGGGCCACTGCGCGACGAGTTCCCGTACCAGGGGCCCGTAGCCACGCGTGCAGCGCACCGACGGCCAGCCCGGTGAGGACGTCAGCTCGACCGCGAGCCGATGGCCCGTACGATCGGCCACCGCCTGCAGGGCGTTCCGCTGCGTCGCCAGGCGGCTGCTCGGTCGTGCGACCGAGACTGCCAGGCCCGTGCGCGCTTCGGTCTGCGTTGAGTCGCTCCAGGAAACAGCAGGTCAGAGCGTGATGCGTACACGATCAGCGACTCAAGCGACTGACGCTTGGACATTCAACAAAGCCAGCCGCGAAGTCCGTCCCCGGTGCTGAGCGGTCAGGCGTCCGCCGCCTGGGCCGGGCGCTCCGAGCGTTCCGTCTTGCGGCCCTTGCTGCCCGCCGTGAGCGTGGTCGGGTCCACGGCCTCCGCCGGGGCGCCGGTGGCGTAGAGGCCGTCGGGGACCGAGTCGCGGTCGTGCGGCAGGAGCCAGAAGACGCGGCGGCGGAAGGTGCCGCTGGAGCGCGACGGCTTGGCGCCCGGGCCGAGCTGGGCGTAGCCGACAAGGCGCCCGTCGCGGTGGTAGGCGGGCTTGCCGCGGCGGGTGGGGAGGCGGTCCAGGGACTGGCGTACGTAGTCGAGTTCGGTGACGTCCTCGAGCCAGATGAGGTCGATCTCGTGGTGGATCTCGTCGTCGGAGATGAGGGAGCTCATGCGTTCTCCTCCTCTGCGAGCAGGCCGATGCCGGGGTAGTACTTCTTCGAGTTGGACAAGATCATTTCTTTGGGTGAGGCGAGGCCCACGAGCTCGCGGGCCCGCGCCGCGAAGGCGCGGGAGGAGATGGTGGGCGCTCCTTCATTCTGGCACCAGGTGCGGTAGACGTTGTAGAGGCGGGCTTGTTCCGCCCGGTGATCGGCGTGGAAAGTGCAGCACTCCTCGAAGAACCGGCCGGTGTGGTCCTCGGTTTCCGCGTACGCGGTCGTGGCGATCCGCACCGGCTCGGGACCGGTGAGGTCCTTCTCCCCCGCCAGGTAGCGCCGGGCTCCGTCGATGAGCCAGGCCAGGATCCCGGCGCCTTCCTCGGTGACGAGGATGTCGGCGAGGTTGTCGATCTTCCGGTCGTCGGAGACGACCTTTTCGAACGGGACCAGCCGCATGCGCCGCCAGAAGGCGAAGCCGCCGGTGCCGACCTCGGGGCGGTGGTTGCCGATGAGCCACAGCTTGTGCGTGGGCGCGAAGGAGAAGAAATCCTGCCGCATCCGCCGGGCCTTGATGCGGTCGCCGCCGGTGAGGAGCTTGACGCGGGCCTCGTCGAACTTGTCGCCGGGCTTGACCTCGGAGCACACGATCACGCGCCGGCCGTGCAGTTCGGCGAGCTCGGTGGGGTGGCCGTCGAAGGCACGGGCCATCAGGAAGCCGGGCGGGGCGGCGTCGGCGTAATCGCCCAGCAGCTTCATCAGGACGTCCAGGAGGACGGACTTGCCGTTCTTGCCCGAGCCGAACAGGAAGGGCATGACCTGGGCGCCGACGTCGCCGGTGATGGAGTAGCCGAGCATCAGGTGCAGGAAGTCGATCATCTCCCGGCCTTCGGCATCGGCGCCGAAGGTGTCGGTGAGGAAGCGGTTCCAGCGCGGAGTGGGCTGCGACTGCGGGCCGGTGGACGTCGAGCGGGAGTGGAAGTCCTTGTCCGGCTCGGGCGCGCGGATCAGCCCGGTGTGCAGGTCGACGATGCCCGCCGGCGTGCACAGGGCGTACGGGTCCGCGTCGAGGAGCTCGGCCCGCAGGACCATGCCGGGGGCCGCCTTGGCCTGCGTGAGCATGGCGTTCATGCCCGAGGTGCTCAGCGCCCGGCGCCGGTGCTTCTGGAGCGACTGGTTGCTGTGGATGCCGCGGGGGTCGGTCGTGGCGATGGCCTCGGCGAGGTCTCCGGCCGCCCAGACGACCGTGTCGTCCTCGTCGACCTGCCAACGGGTGGTGTCCCACCGGTACCAGCCCAGACCGGGCACGTGCCGGTAGTCCCCGGCGTACAGGCGGACGAACAGCTTGGCGTTGCCGCGGTCGCTGAGCGTGTCCGGAACCAGCCCTGCCGGCGTGGCGTGTTCCAGGTGCGCGCGCTCGCCGCCCTGGGCCGGTACGGGAGCAGGTCCCGGCGCCGGCTCCTGGGCGAGGATCTGAGCGGCGATGGCCTCGGGGTCGAAGTCGAAGAGGTAGCCGTCGGTTTCGGGGGCGGGATTCACCGGCGGCCTCCAAGGTGCAGGGGGCGCTGCGCGCCGGCGGCCATGCCGCTGCGGATGATCTGGGCGGCGCGCTGGGCCTGCCCGGGACGGGTCGCCTCAGCGGTCTCCTGCAGGGCCCCCTCCGCGGCGGCCAGGCCCAGGTGTCCGGCCGCGACGAGGCCACCCAGGGTGTACGCCGCCCGGTTCAGCTTCTCCGTGAACCCGGCGCCCTCGGTGACCTGGGCGCACTCGGCCACGTCCGCGAGCAGCGCCGCCAGGAGCCGCGAGGTCTGGGTCTGCCCGCCGCCCGCCGCCAGGACCGCCTGGCGTGCACGGGGCGGTACGGGCCTGGGAGCGGGGATGTGAGGGGCCGGCAGGTGTCCGGTGCGCTGGAGCTCCTGGGCGAGCCAGGCGGGCAGCGGAGCGGGCCTACGGACACTTCCTACGGGCTTGTACGTCCCTGCGGCCGTGGTGGTGCCCGGAGCGATGATGTAGCCGCCGTGGGCCCGTACGTCGACCTGCCAGGCCAGCGCACGCCGGCCGGAGCCCGTGGAGCACTGCCAGCGGCGCCCGTCGGTGGCCCGGTACCAGACGTGGAGCCCGCCGGAGGGCGTACGCACCCGCAGCGTGGAGGCGTCCTCTGCGGGGCTCCGCTCGCCCCGCAGGGCGGCGAGTACGGCCAGGGAGTGGTAGCCGGTGGTCATCTTGGTGACGTCGATGTGCTCCCCGATGGCGATGCCGGGCAGGAGCCGGTCCCGGGAAGGGATTTCGCTCTGGTGCGCGTCGACGTCGATGACGACCAGGTCGGCCGGACCGCAGGCCACGCCGACGCCCAGGGCGGGGTTCTGGCCCCACCAGTGGTCGATCCGGGAGTAGTCCAGGGTCGCTGCGTGAAAGCCGTGGCACCAGCGGCCGGCGGCCAGGCAGGCACAGCCCTTGTGGGTGTGCGCGGGGGCACTGCAGTCCCGGCAGTTGGAGGCCGGGGTCTTGCGCCCGGAGGCAAGCGGGTGAACCGGCCAGCCGTTGCTGGCACACCACCGGGCCAGGCGCAGGCCTGCGATCGAACGCTCAGGGGTGGGCTGCCCTGAGTCGCTGCGAGAAAACCGCAGCTCAGCGGGCATTCGTTTCCCCTCACAGCGACTGAAGCGACTCAACAACGAACACAGACTAGCGAAGTCGACCTGGCAGCGTGCGCAGCGTGTCGCAAACACCCGGCCGGTGTGTCGCCCGACTGAACCCGAGTGCATGCTCAGCCGGCTGCTTGAGGTGGGCTCAGCGGCGGCCGGAGCGCTGAGTCAGCGACTCAAGACTGAAGCGCAGCGACCGAGCGGTTTCAGTCGCTTGAGTCGCTCTTCACAAAACCGCAGGTCAAAGCCTTGAACAGCGCCTAACAGCGACTGAAGCGACTGAAGCCTCCTATATATGACGCACACGCGCACACATGAATGTCCTCATATACCTGAGCTTGAGTCGCTTCAGTCGCTGTTTTTCCTGCTCCAGGGCTCTGACCTGCGCTTTCGGCAGCGACTCAAGCAGCGACCGAACCACTTCTTGGGTCACTGGCCTTCAGTCGCTGCCGATACGCGGGGCAGGCAGGCAGTCATCTGGCACGCCCGCAGTCCGGACTCGACGCGTCCCTCGCACGACTCGAGTCCGCTTCGCAACGCAGGAAGCCCACGGGCGGACTCCGCCGGCTCGGGCTTCCGCCGGCACCGGGCTTTCCCGGCTGACGACCACCCGATCGAGCTATCTGCCCTGGCGGTCGCAGCCAGGGCAGCATGCCCGCAGCCCTCGTCCACCACTGGAGTCCGGCCAGGAAGCAAGGCGGACGACGGTGATGATCCGGCTGGATACCTGGATACGGTGACGGCAGTGAGCAAGTGAAAGGCGGCGGCGGTGAGCCAGTACTTCGACGTGGGCAACGAGACCCTGTGGAACCCGTCCAACGGCGCCTCCCGAATGTTCCAGCGCCAAGTGCCGGTCTTCGAGGCGGAGCTGGAGCTCCCTTCGGGCATTGGTTCGATGGAGAACGAAGAGTGCCAGATCGACCCGGCCGTCTTCGGGGCCTTCGCCAATGCCCTGCTGGCGCAGCACCGAAGAACAAGCCACGCCATCGTGCTCGCCCTGTCCGAGGGCTTCACTGCCACAGTGCTGGTACTTGCAGAGCGGGCCGGGATCAAGCCGGACTGGGCAAGGCTCGGGGGCAGCCCGCAGGCCCCGCTCGAAGACGTGCAGGCTTCCACCGTCGCAGGGATGTCCGCGCCGCCTGAAGGGGGCGCCTGGGGTGCGGGACTGCGTGAGAAGGCGGAGGAGCTGGGACGACGTATGCCCCGCTGAACAGAGCAGCCGCCCTGCTGCGGGGACCGTTCACGGACACCGAACTGTCCGCGCAGGTGGGCATCAACGTCGTCAACCTGTCCGTGCTCAAGAATGACCGCGCCAAGGCCCTCCGCTTCTCGACCCTGTCGAGGATCTGCGAGGTCCTCGGGTGCCAGCCGGGAGATCTGATCACCCACGACCCGTCGAGTGGGCCCGGCCGAGCCTGGAGCGGCCGGCTGGGCGACACCGCAGCTGTGTGCGAAGCAATCCGGCTGGGCGGAAGCCCTGCGCCGCGGATATAGTGGGGCCACCAAGTTACTCAGGCACAGAAGGCCCTCCACCCCGGTGGAGGGCCTTCTGACTTGTCTGCACCGACGTCCCAGGTCAGGCGACCTGGAGCTTCGGGCGGCCCGTCGGGGCGGGCGGGGCCTGGTGGTACGTCGGCAGCTTGAGGTTGGGCAGGTCCCCGGCCTGGATGCGGACGAGCGCGGCACGGAAAGCCGCCTCCATGGCCTCGGGGTTCTCGTACTTCGCCGCGAGCGGGTGGAGCCGGTACGAGTTCCCGTTCCGCTCCTCGCTGCGCGGCCGCAGGACGATGTTCAGCTCGCACAGGGGCGCCATGAGGCCGCTCACGGCCTGGGGCGTGACCCCGTACTCGGCCGCCATGTCCTTCTGCCGTACCGGCAGCGCTCCCCCGAAGTCGCTGCGGGAGACGAGGTATTGCAGGAACTTGACGGCGGACCCTGACAACGGCAGGGCCCAGATGCGCTCCGCGACGATCGGAGACATGACGTTAGCCATGGGACGGCCTTCCTCGTGAGCGGTCGCCCGTGCACGGGCCTGGCAGCACTATCACCCGGTACGCTTCCTTCCCCCAAAGCCGGCTTCGACGCCGAAGTCGAGGTCCAGCTCCTCCTGATGGGCGCCTTCCGGCCCCACCGCGTACGGGAACGCCTCGGCGTCGCGGTCGTGGCGCTCGGCGATCTCGGCGAGTACCTCGTGCTGGGCCGTGCTGTTGCCGTGGAACCACAGGCGCACGTTGATCTGGATCCGGCCGTTGCCGGCCTTCTCCACCCAGTTGTAGCCGCAGAGCGCCTGGACGGCACGGTTCACGGTGGAACGCGTGATCATCTTGCCGCCCTTCTGTGCGGCGATCTTGTTCAGCCCGTCGGTGATCTCTTGCTGCGTGTACTGGGTGATGCCGGTGCCGGGCAATTGCCCGCCGGCCACGAAGAGGAAGACGCAGAGCTGGGACTTCGTGATGCTGTTTGCGACGGCCAACTGCGCCAGGAGCTGTGTGAACCAGTTGCTGGCCAGGCTGTAGCCGGCGTCCCCGGCCATGTCGTGGACGGACCTCGGGTCCGCCGCGTACTCGAAGTGGACGCCCTTGAGCCGACGACGGCCGCCGGGGTCGGTGGCGTGCGCCACCTTCTCCCCGAGTTGCTGGCCGAGGACCGCCAGGATGTCTCCGTACTCGGCTTCGTTCCCTGCCGCGCTGGGGGCGGGGACGGGCCGGGGCCCGCGCTGTCGACGACGGGCGGGCGGATCAGATGTCACAAGACCTCCTTATTACTCAGGCGGTCCGAGGCTATCCAAAAAATCAACGTGCGCTTGTCTTTTGGTGCGTCGGCGCGCCGGGAGGTGCCTCCGATGAACAGCTCTCACGCCGGACGCGCGATAAGTACACGCCGCGTGAAGTTATTTTTCGACCAGGCCCCGAAAGTCCACGACTGCTTGATTTAGCGTGTCGTGATGACAGCACATTCCGGGAGGGCCTAGGGCGCGCGCAAGTGCCCTGGGCCGCCCATGCCTGATGCTCTGACCTGCATCGATCCGCGGGCTGGTGCCTCCTGCAGAAAATCAACGGGTGCTTGATTTTCCGGCCAAATGTGCCCGCTGGGTACACACTTGAAGGATCCAAATGTGCTCCCCACGACACATCCCCTCGGAGAAACCAGCAGGTCAGAAGCCTGTCAGCGCGGCGCCCTCTTACTACAAGAGCAACGTGCACAGCCACCTGAGCCAGCATCAGCCCCCGGGGGTCTCCCGTCTCCACGAGCCCGAACCCAACACACCAAGGACGAAGGCCCTCTCGACACCACTCCCCCACTCACACCAGCCAAAGGACAGCAGCCATCACTGAGCCGTCCGTCTGATCCAGCCCGCGGTCCCCCGCCTCAACCCGCCGACTCGCTGGCCACACTTGGCTTCGGCCCTCATGCCCAGTGAGGGCGCCCAGCGCCCGAGGGGTGCACCGGCGACCGTCAGGGAGCCGGGGCAGGGCATGAGGGTGAGCGGGTCCAGGGCGCCCGAGCGCCTGGCGAGGGGGTCTGGGGGGCGAGCAGCCCCCCATGCCACGGCCGGTCCAGCGCGGCCAGGCGCTGGCGGGGTCCAGGGGCTGGCCCCTGGGATTCACCATCCGAGGCCGACGACGGACAAGAGTCCGGCCTGAGACGAAACCATGGCGAGGGACGGTGGCTGGCAGGCATGTTGTTATCGTTCAGCTTTGCTTTCGCGCACACGACCAAGGGAGGCCGGCGGATGTCCGCTCTGGACTTTTACGCCCATGTAGCCACTCGCTGCGACGTACTCGGGGCAGGCGTCGGCACTGACCCCGATGGCTGGGAAGCCGCTGCGGGGGCGGGATTCCTCGACGTCCCCGGGGGCGGCTTCCTCCGACGGGACTACGGCCTCGTAGAGATCAACTTCTCCCCGGACGAACACGGGCTGATGTCCTGCTTCGGCTTCGGCGTAAAGATTCAGCGGCTGCTCTACGACCAGTCCCCGGGCACCGTGCCGTCACCGCTCTCCCGGCAGTACGGGAGCTTCGCGCCCAGAGTTCCGTTCGAGGACCTTCGGGTCGCAGTCCTGGCCTTGGGCCACACTCTCCAACTCGATGACGAGTCGCGTGACATGCGCCGCTATCGCGTGCCGGAGTCGGGCGCCCACATCCACGTCATCGTCGACCCGGACCCGTATGGATCCGGCGACCCAGACCCGGACGGCCATCAGGTTGGCGACGTGTGGTCCATCGAGGTGTGATGGAGTAATTGTCAAGAGTTGTGGAGGATGAGAGTCGCTGAGGCGGGCGGCGCAGTTGACGGGGGCGTGTTCGGTCAGTCGTAAATCTCGAGATGCAGGATGGTGGCCCAGTCGCTGGTGACCAGCAGCAAGTTGCGCCACCATTCTGGGTCCTCTGTGCGGTTCTGCGGTTCGGCTTCAGTGTGTGAGCTGAGCACGTTCATGCTGCGAGGTTCTTGGGGCGTTCGCTGAGCTGACCGCGCGCGTGCCTCCCGGAACCCGAACCGATGCACAGGTCACGATCTGCTGGATCGACTCCACGGGGCTGGCACAACGCCCGAGAGCGGAGCTATCCGAAATCTTCCGGCAGAACGGGCAAAAAACGGCTCACAGAATGGCACCTCAGAACGCCGATCTCCACCCTCCCGGTGCGATGTGGCCTTGCGTCACGCACAAGGCCGCCAGAGGGCCGTACAGGGCTTTCCGGTCGTCTTAACCCACCTTTGAAGCCCACGATGACACCTCAACGGCTCAATCGGTCAGAACTGCGGACGCCGGTAACCAACCGTCCAGTCGGTATCCAGCTCGTTGCGGCAGGACCTCGATGGCGACGTCCGCCTGCTGCTGAAACAGCTCTTGCTCATCGTTCGGCCACGGAGAGGGACCCGGTGGGTATGGCCGGTGCCCCGATCGATCCCCTTGGCGGGGAGTTGGGCACCTTTAGCGTGATAGGACAGACAACTCGGGCGGAATGTTTTCGGTGCGCCTCTTCGCCTTCCCCCTAGAAGGTTAGTAAGGTACCCACATGACCGCCCCATACGATCCGGAAGTCAGGGAAAAGGTAGTTGCCAAGCTGCCGGCGTCCCTCAGGCAGGAACTCAAGGTCCGCGCTGCCCAGTTGGGCGTGGACATCCAGGACGCCGTCACCGAAGGCATCCGCGCATGGCGAGCCGATGCCTCGGCGGCCACCCCCGTGGACACCTCCGGTGCCTCGTCGTTCTCCACGTACCTCCCCACCGGCCTGTACGGGGAGTTCAAGGAGGACTGCCGAGTGCGGGAGATCCCGTACAACCAAGGCGTCGCCCAGTCGATTCGCCTGTGGCTCGACACCCACCCCTCCCCCATGGGCAGACGCCGACCCTCCAACGAAGGCGCCCGCCGGATCGTGGTCTGCAACCAGAAGGGCGGCGTGGGCAAGAGCGCCATCAGCAACGGCCTTTCCCAGGCCCTCGCCGAGACCGGCGCCCGCGTCTGCGTCATCGACTTCGACCCCCAGGGCCACCTCACCCGCCACCTCGGCGCCGAAATGCTCGGCATCAAGGAACCCAGCCTCGCCAAGCACATGCTGGGGGAGATCGAAGGGCGCGTCCGCGACCTCCTCGTGCCCATCGAGCACGGCGTGTTCGCCGGCCGGCTCTTCCTGCTCCCGTCCTGCAAGGACGCGTTCCTCTTGGACGCCCGACTCGCCACCACGCGCAACGTCCGCACCAAGGAAACCGCCCTGGAGAAGGCCCTGGAGGAACTGGAGAAGGAGTTCGACTACATCGTCGTCGACTGCCCGCCCAGCCTCGGCTACACCATGGACACCGCCCTCTACTACGCACGCACCCGCGAGGGCGAGGGCGCCAAGACCTCCGGCATCATCGTCCCCGTCCAGGCCGAGGACACCTCCGCCGACGCCTACGACATGCTCAGCGAGCAGCTCGAGGACCTCATCGACGACCTCGACATCGACATCACCCAGCTCGGCTTCGTCGTCAACCTCTACGACAGCCGCAAGGGCTACGTCGTCACCTCCTCCCTCCACAGCTGGAAGGAGTTCGGCGACCCGCCCGTCATCACCGTCATCGCCGACCTGAAGGAGCAGCGCGAAGCGGTGCGCGTCAAACTGCCCCTCCTGCACTACGCCCCCGACTGCGAGCAGTCCGAGGCCATGCGCGAGATCGCCCGGAGGATTTCCACATGAGCAAGAGCGACCTCCTCGGCACCGGCGCCGCCTTCAGCAACGCCCGCCGCACCGGCGGCCGCAGCGAACGCGGACGCGCCAAGGCCATCGCCCAGGGCGACGTGCCGAGCTACGAACTCATCCGCGTCCCCCTCGACCAGGTCTCCCCCAGCCCCCTCAACCCGCGCCGGAACTTCGGCACCGACGAGGACAAGACCCGCTTCGGCGAGGAGCTGCGCCAGGCCCAGCTCTCTGCCTGCGTCGTCACCACCCGCAGTGCGTACCTCGGGCTGTGGCCCGAGCACGAGTCCCGCATCGGCTCGGCCGCGTACGTCCTCATCAACGGCGAGCGCCGCTTCCGCAGTGCCCTGCACGTCGGACTGGAGTCGCTGGACTTCGTCGTACGCGACGACCTCGCTGCCTCCCGTACGGATTTCATCGACCACCTCCTCGCCGAGAACCTCGAGCGCGAGGACTTCGACGTGATCGAGCGGGCCCGCGGTGTCCAGCAGCTGGTCGACACCTGCGCCGACGAAGGCCGGGAGCACGGAGCCAAGTCCCGGGCCGCCGAGCGCCTGGGCCGCTCCCCCTCGTGGGTCACCAACCAGCTCGTGCTGCTGGAACTGCCCGAGGAAATCCAGATCCTGCTCAGCTCCGGCGAACTGCCCGAACGCGACGGCCGCCTGCTCGCCCGTACGGCGAAGGACCGGCCCGGGGCGGGTGCGGCGGAACTCCTGGCTTTCCTGAAGGGCTCCAAGGAACAGGAAGCCGAGGCGAAGGCAGCCCAGCGGGAGATACTGCGCACCGTGCAGGAGCCAGCTGCGGTACAGCAGCCAGCGGCAGCGAGCCCGGCCGGGGGAGTACCGGAAGTCGTGGCGGAGGCACCGGAGCCGACCTCGCAGCCGGCCCGACTTTTGTCCGCGGACAAAAGTCCGGAGACCTCGAGCCCGGTGTCCGCCCCCGCCGAGGCCCCGAAGCGGGAAGCCGAGCCGGCCCACCCGACGCCGGCTCCGACGCCTGCTGTACCGGTGGCCGTACCGGTGGTCACGCCGACGCCGGTCGCCGAAGCGCCCGCCGAAGCGCCTGCCAAGGCGGAGCCCGAGGTGGGGGAGCGCGAGGCGGAAGGCGTCATTCCTCCCCAGGCCGCCAGAGCCACGGAGACGCCCTCGATTCCGTGGCAGGACCCGAAGGCCATGTACCAAGTCATCTGGGCGAACATGTCGGCCAAGCACCGAGCCGAGCTGACGATGCTCCTGATCGAGAACAACAACCAGCGGAGCTAACCGGCCGCTGCTGCTCGTCCTGAGGGCCCCACCGCACGCGGTGGGGCCCAGACTTTTGTCCGCGGACAAAAGTCTGGGCAAGCCCAGGGTGCTGTGCGTCGGGTGCAGGAGGGGTGCCCGGTCGCCTCGCGAACCGGCTGTCTAGGGTCTTGTGCATGACGAGGACGACACCGCCGCGCCCGCTCGACGTCGAGGCGCTGTTCCCGGAACTGGCCGCGCACCGCGGCACGACCACCCGCCTCCACCCGCGTCCGGGCACCCCGGACGCGTCGCAGAGCTCGGTCGGCGGGCCGATGCTGTGGCCGGCGGACGAGCCGTGGCCGCTCTGCAGGGAAGCCCACGGCCGAGGCCGCGGACGGCGTATCGAGGACATCCGCCACGAGCGGCAGATCTGGGCGGCCGCGCGGGGGAGAGCGTCGCACGAGGGGCTCACCGAGGACGAGCGACAGCTCATGGAGACGCTGGGCCGCACGCACCGCGCGCCGGAGATGAGCGACACCGATCCGCTGCCCATGCTCGGCGTCGCCCAGTTCTACCGGCGCGACCTCCCCGACCTGCCGGCCGGGCCGGACGGATGTGACCTGCTCCAGCTGTTCTGGTGCCCCTTCGACGCCCACGGCCTCACCCGCTACGACATGCTGCTCCACCTGCACTGGCGCAACTCGGCGGAGGCCGGCGACGTACTGGCCGAGCCTCCGCAGCCGCCGGTGGTCGGCTACGCCGGGTACGTGCCCGAGCCGTGCGTGCTGCACCCGGAGCAGGTGGCCACATACCCCTTCGCCGGGCTGCTGCCCAATGAGTTGTGCGCCCGGATCGATGCCTGGGAGGAAGCCCTGGAAGAGGCGGCCGAGGAGGAGGGCGACCACGACAGCGCCGCCGAGCCGCCCGGCTACCAATACGACCTGTCGATCCCGCCCGGCTGGCGCGTCGGCGGCTTCGCTTCCTGGCACCGTACCGATCCGTCCCCGATGGACTGCCGCGCCTGCGGGACGCCGATGCACCTCCTGCTGACCGTCGACACGTCCGAGTGGGACGGCGGCAGCCAGAGCTGGGCCCCCGTCGAGGAACAAGGCCTGCCCGCGCGCGTGGCCGCCGAACCCACGGCAGTCGTCGTGGGCAACCACGGCGAACTCAACGTCTTCGCCTGCCCCACCGACCCCGGACACCCGCACCGCTGGAGCATTCAGTAGGGCTGTGGGGACTCCAGACTTTTGTCCGCGGACAAAAGTCTGGAGTCCCCACAGGGGGATCTGAGAGGCAAGGGGAAAGGGACGGTGCAGAGGGCGTCGTACTTGCTGATGACCGCCCTGAGTTCGCGGGCGGTCCGGGGTGACATGGCCAGCAGCACGCGGTCGAGGAGTGCACGGCCTTCCAGAGGGTTGCCGCAGCAGTACCAGTGGACGTTGCCCCACTCGCAGTCGTCCCACAACGCACGCCTGGGGCTGCGAACGTACTGCTGCCACCGGTCCAGAGCCAGGACCACGTCTCCCGGCTGTAGATGGTTGCGCGCGTGTTCGAGGTGGGTGATCTCCGATACCGCACGCGCGGAGAGACCGTTGATGCCCGGCCTTGCATCGTCTGTCCGGTGCCGTCGCAGGAAGGCAGTCCGGAGGTGTCCTGGCCGTCTACGCGGCATGGACCTTTCTGATGATCGTCATGCGGCAGATGCTGCCACGACTTCGCACGACGAGGGGCAGACTTTTGTCCGCGGACAAAAGTCTGCCCCCGACGGAGCGCCCTCTTCGGCGTCAGCTGTTCAGCCTCCGCGTGGGAGTTCCTCCACTGTCCATGGCCGGCTGATGCTCCCGTCGGGTTCCAGTCCGTACCTCGTCAGCTGCTTCCACCACAGCTCGTCCTGATGTGTCTCGGCCAGCACCCCCAGACCGGCGGGCTCCCCGGCGTCGATGGCTTGCAGGGCGAGCCGTTGGGCCCGCTCGCGATCGCCCGCCCTGGTACGCATCCAGGCCAGGCCGCGCAGCGCGGTGGGGTCTCCGGCGGCGGCAGCTTGCAGGTAGAGCTGCTCGGCTGCTTCCAGGTCTCCCTCCCGATCACGGACCCAGGCCCAGTGCCCAAGGGTGTTGGGGTGTCCGGCGTCGGCGGCCAGTCGTAGCTGGCGTTCGGCTCCCTCCCGGTCCCCGACCTCGTGGCTCAACGAGCCCAGCCTCCACAAGGCGTCGGGGTGCCCGGCCTCATCGGCCCTCAGGTACAGCCGGGCGGCGTGGCGCAGCCGCCAGCGGCGATGAGCCGCCGCTCCTAGGGCGAGGAGGTCGTCCGCGCGGGAGGTGTGACGGATCGCGGCGTCCCAGAACGAGGCGGGCGCCACGTGGAGACCACGGTGGGTCCGGGCGTGCTGTTCCAGGTAGTCGGCGAGCCGGTAGGAGGGATCGGCTGGAGCCTCGTCGCCTGGACGGGCGCGGATGTGAGTGAGGGGGCCGGAAGCGCCGTAGAGGGGGTGGGTCGTGTACTTCAGGGACCGCTCCAGCCAGTCCACGCCGGCCTGGTCCCACTGCAGATCCGTCATGTACCCGGGGGCGGCCGCTTCCAGCAGGGACAGGGGCAGGCGTGGTCCGTGGCCCAGGCGGCGGGCGTCCATCGCCGCCTCGATCAGGGCCCGGGATGCGGGCGGGGCGTTGTCATACCGGTCGACGAGGGCGGGAGCGCCGGCCAAGATCGGCCAGCGCCTGGGGCCCGAACACCTCGGGCACGGTGAGGGCGTGCCCGGTCACCAGAGCCCGAGCCTGAGGGTGCGGATCTACGGAGCCTGCGTCCGGGGGAGTGGTGAGGGTGGTCCAGTACTCGGGCCAGAGGGTGCCCAGTACGAGGACCGGGGCGCGCTCGCCGTCGTCCAGCAGGGTGCGCAGTTTCGCGGCGACCTGCTCCCCGAGCCCACCGCCGGGCGGCAGGTAGTGCTGCGTTTCGTTCAGCCACACCACCGTATGCGGCCCAACGCCGTCCAGGCCGGCCAAGACCGCCTCGGCGCGGCCGGGGTCGATGGGATGCCACAGCCGCCATGGCTCTGGCAGTGCCTGGATCGCCTCCCAGCAGGCCCGGGTCTTCCCCGTCGAGGAGCCGCCGACCAGTGCCACCATCCGGCTCGAGCCGTTGACGGCGTCCTGGACGCGGGCGCGGAGCTGCCGGTCGTGCTGCCGCTCGATGTAGACCGGCAGCTCCGGCAGCTCCGGCCCGCCGCTCGCCGGCTCGATGCGGATGGCCCGGTGGACCTCCAGCGCGTACGGGTTGGTGAGCTCGGCGACGGGCCGGCCCACGGGGTGTGAGTTGGCAGGCAGCACGGGCGACTCCTGCCCGCCAAGGAGGTAGTTGTTGGTGATGCGCAGGTCCCTGGCGGCCTGGTTGACCTGCCCGTGGTCAGCCGCTTCCGCGACTTGCCGAACGCGCGGGTCACTGTCAGGCCGCGGCTTGCCCGAAAAATGCCTGACCCGCCTCAGGCGTGCGCCTTCATCGCCGGCGTCATGGCCCGGCCCCGGTCGCCCGTCGGCGTCAGGGGCTCCTGGCTCGAGATCCGCCGCTGCCACCCGATCGTGATGCGCCCGCTGCCACAGTGCGACGGCTGCCGCCCGCGCCGGCTTCCAGGTGGCCGTCGCCAGGGCAGCCGCCACCAGCACTAACTCGCCCACCACGACTCCCTCTCCCGAAATACGGTTCAACCCTCCCCATCCCGAGGGGACGTACCGCACAGTCTCCGACACCCTCGGCACCCGCCCACCCGGTTCGCGAGACCGCCAGGAGGCCAGACGCTGAGGTCCCGACTTTTGTCCGCGGACAAAAGTCGGGACCTGCATCAGGAGGATGTTCGGGAGGCGACGAGAGCAGACACCCCCTGTTGTCGAGTCTGCCTCTGCCCCTGTCTGTCACACCTCCGGCACAAGCTGGAGCAAGATGTCGGCGACCCGATCTTCGTCTGCCGACAGCGCCTGGGCTTCCGCCGCCCCGGTAGGCGATCAGGGTGGGACCGCCGTTGGGCTCCGAGTGCATCCTCGCGAAGGCGGGACACCAGTAACGAGGACGCTTTGATCGCGGAGACGGGGGGACTGGCGAACAAGTCCGGCGAGTTCCCGAGCCCGCCGGGCACGTAGGGGTGCGGGGAGCAGCGGTCGTCCAGCCACCCGGGCAGGCACATCCCGGGAACATCCACGCGGGTGTGGGGAGCAGATCCCGATGATCGGGGAGGGCGCGGCTAACCGGGGAACATCCACATCCCCGCGGGCGCGGGGAGCAGACATGAGCGTTCCGCAACTCAAGACCCGGATCGGGAACATCCCCGCGGGCGCGGGGAGCAGCGCACCCATCGTGGCGGCAGCACGCTCCGCTGGGGAACATCCCCGCGGGCGCGGGGAGCAGATGATGAACTCCGCTACCAGCCACTTGCGGTAGGGAACATCCCCGCGGGCGCGGGGAGCAGTCTTCCTGAGCTGCGAGTTTATGCCGGCTACGCCTTGTATTGATGCACTTCCATTGAAACGGTCATTAGGGAGATAGCGGGGCATGGCTAATCGCCGCGTGTGGACCGCGGGGGCCCCAGCGCGCGCACTTGCCGGTCGTTGCATGGCGTTTCGCTGTGCATGACCGACTCCTCTGGGTACGGTTCTCTCCCAAGCGCCGCCTATTGGCGGCGACGGCAGTCTCGAGCTGTTCCCTGCTTTCGGTGGGGATGACCCCTGTGCGTGCTCAGCGCGCTTGCTTGTCGCGTCCTTGCTCCCCGCCTCCGCGGGGATGATCTGCACCTCATCAGAGGGTGCTCACCCCTCTGACATAACTGTGCTTGTTCAGCTCGCTTAAAGCGACCAAGTGCCTTCAATGAGCTGGTACTTGAGCAAGGGGAGCTCGTGTAGTGTGCGCCACCTGACGGTGCCTCAGGAGGCTTGTGGTGCCCGTCAACACGCCTGCGCGCACTCCCGCGCAGGCCGAGCCCGCCGGTCCGCCAAGACAAAAACGGGCTCGACCCCGATCCGCAGAAAGGACCTGCGCATGTCTGAAGTATTACCCCCGGCGAACTCCTTGGTCACCGGGCAGCAGTCACAGTCGTGGCTGCTGCCCGTATCTGTTGTCACCGCGGCACTCATGGGGGGTGCGGGCTCACAGATGGCGATCGATGCCTGCATCCGCCTTGGCGCCGTGATCGCCATCGTCGTGATCGTGCTGGTCGTCGTTGTGCGCGCTTCACCCACACGGGTGAACCCGGCGAAATGACCTTCCTAGCACGTTTGCTGCCCTGATCATGAGCGGGCTCCCCACTGTTTCCGGGTGAGCGCTGGGGAGCCCGCTCTCCGGGTGGGAACAGCGTTCCCACCGGTTCGTGAACACTGCGGTCCTGGGGGGATCGAGATGCATCATGCCGCAGCGCACTGGAGCGCTGGGCTTACACCAGCGGCACGCACGGTGTGGGCCAAGCATGACCAGAAAGCTGGAAAGTGGCTCCAATTGTGGAGGCACATGGCCGACTCAGCCGCAATGGCAGGACGGCTCTGGGACGGATGGACCCCCCACAATGTGCGCAGGCTCGTTGCGGAGAGCCTCCCCGGCGGGGAGGACGACGCAAGGCTCCTCGTAGTGTGGCTGGCGGCAATCCACGATATCGGCAAGGCCACTCCGGCCTTTGCCTGTCAGGTTGATCATCTTGCCGATGCCATGCGGGCGGCTGGGCTGGAGATGCCGACGCTGAAGCAGTTCGGGGATGCACGCAAGCGCGCCCCGCACGGGCTGGTCGGCCAGGTCATTCTGGAAGAGTGGCTGGAGCGGCACGGTTGGTCTCCACGAGCAGCCATGGCCTTCGCAGTACCTGTAGGCGGCCACCACGGTGTACCCCCGGGGCATGACCAGTTCCCCTACCTCCACCAGCACACCGAGCTCGTGCGTACCCCCGGCCAGAGCGAGCAGCTGTGGCAGGCGGTCCAGACAGAACTGCTCGATGCATGCGCTGCGGCTTACGACGTCGAGAATCGTCTGCCGCATTGGCGAACCGTCAAACTGCCTCAGCCCGTTCAGGTCGTGCTGTCTGCCCTCGTCATCCTTGCGGACTGGATCGCCAGCAATTCGGACCTCTTCCTGCTCTTCCCCGAGGATCAGCCTCGCGGAGATGTCGAGCGGATCGAGTCCGCATGGCGTGGCATTGAACTGCCGCCGCCCTGGTGCTCCCCGGCGGTGACGGAGACCGCGCAGAGCCTCTTCGAAACGCGGTTCAAACTCTCCCAGAGCCGCCCCTTGCAGGACGAAGCCGTTCGCCTTGCGCGCGAGGCAAGCACTCCTGGCCTGATGATCATCGAGGCGCCGATGGGGGAGGGAAAGACCGAGGCTGCGCTCGCTGTGGCAGAGGTCTTGGCCTCGCGTACACGTGCCGGCGGCTGCTTCGTCGCGTTGCCCACCCGCGCGACGGCCAATGCCATGTACGGACGCATGCGCAACTGGCTCAAGCACCTGCCAGGGGACGGGGCCAGGACCGTGTCCCTGGCTCACTCCAAGGCGTTCCTCAACGACGACTTCGCCCGCGACATGCGTGCCGGTGCCCGCACGATTGCAGCGGTCGACCTCGATGGGGCGACCGACTCAGTTCGGTCCGACCGGACCGACCAGTGCGCCGCCTCGTCCGAGTTGGTGGCGCATCAATGGCTGCGTGGTCGTAAGAAGGGCATGCTGGCGCCTTTCGTCGTCGGAACGATTGACCAGCTGCTCTTTGCTGGGCTCAAGAGCCGCCATCTTGCGCTGAGACACCTCGCCCTGGCGGGCAAGATCGTCGTCATCGACGAGGTTCACGCTTACGACGCCTACATGAACGAGTACCTCGAGTGCGTCCTCTCCTGGCTCGGCGAGTACAGGGTGCCCGTGATCATGCTGTCGGCGACCTTGCCTGCCGCCCGGCGCCAGGCACTCGCCCTGGCATACGTCGGCAGGTCGGATGACCGATACGAATTGGCGGAGACCAATTCCTACCCGTTGATCAGCGTGATCTCTGCGGAGCAGGACACGACTCTCAGTTCTCCCGCGGCAGCCGCTGACCGGCGTTGCAAGATCAGCATGGAGCAGCTGGACGACGAGCTTGGGACCCTCGCGGACCGTTTGGAGAGTGAACTCGCCGAAGGCGGCTGTGCGCTGGTGGTCCGCAACACCGTCGACCGCGTCCTGAGGGCAGCGGACGTCTTGCGAGAACGCTTTGGACCGGACGCGGTTACCGTGGCCCACTCCCGGTTCATCGACCTGGACCGGGCACGCAAGGACGACGACCTCGTTGCCCGGTTCGGGCCTCGTGGCAGGCGTCCGACCGGCCCGCACATCGTCGTCGCCAGCCAGGTGGCGGAACAGTCACTCGACATCGACTTCGATCTTCTGGTGACCGATCTCGCGCCCGTGGACCTGGTGCTGCAGCGTATGGGACGCCTGCACCGGCATCGCCGAGGCGAGAGTCAGTGCGAACGCCCGGTAAGGCTGCGCGCACCCAGGTGCCTGATCACCGGCGTCGACTGGAGCCTGGAACCGCCGGCCCCAGCGGGAGGTTCGGCCGCCGTGTACGGACGGCACGCCCTGATGCGTTCCCTGGCCGTTCTGCGCCCGCATTGGGCCGGCCGCCCTGTTGTTCTGCCCGACGACATCAGCCCGCTCGTGCAGAGCGCTTACGCACAATCGACACCCGGCGTACCCGAAAGCTGGGCACAGATCATGGAGAGCGCGCTCGCCGAACACGAGCACGCCATGGCAAAGCAGCGCAGGGAGGCGCAAGCCTTTCGGATCGACGAGGTCCGCAAACCCGGTCGCTCCCTCGTGGGGTGGATCGACGCGGGCGTCGGTGATGCCGACGACACCCGATCAGGCCGAGCCCAAGTCAGGGACAGTGAGGAATCCCTCGAGGTACTCGTTGTTCAGCGCCGCAGTGACGGAACGTACGCCACCCTGCCGTGGCTGGACCGCGGGCTGGGAGGGCTCGAACTCCCCACCGATGCCGTGCCGCCACCCCGCGCAGCCCGAGCTGTCGCTGCCAGCGCCATGCGGCTCCCGTACCACTTTTGTAAACCGTGGCTCATCGACCGCGTGATCGACGAGCTGGAGCAGTTCTGCCCCCAAGCCTGGCAGGGCAAGGAGAGTCACACGTTGGCCGGGGAGCTATTCCTCGTGCTCGACGAGGATTGTCAGACCAGCCTGGCAGGCTTCGACCTTCATTACAGCGAGACCGACGGTTTGGAGGTCACTCCGGCCGGTGCCAAGGATGTGAAGTTGGTGAAAGGCGTGCCCGGTTTTGACCTCGTCTCTCGTCCCTGGCTGCCCGTGCAGTTACGTGACGGATCAGCAGTTGACCTCTCCTTGAAGGAGGTCTTTGCGCGTGCGGCCGACATCCGGCGCCTCGTGGGCGACGTCCCCACCCAGGAGTTCGCACTGATGCGTCTCCTCTTGGCCATCCTGCACGATGCGGTCGACGGCCCTGAGGACATCGATGCCTGGCAGGAGCTCAGCGAGAGCCCGCAGCCGTTGGCTTCAGTCGCCTCCTATCTTGACCGCCATCGAGAGCGATTCGACCTCCTGCATCCCACCCAGCCGTTCTTCCAGGTGGCCGACCTGCGCACCCAGAAGGACGAGGTGGCGTCCCTCAATCGCCTAGTAGCCGACGTGCCGAACGGCGATCCTTTCTTCACGATGCGCCAGCCCGGCGTCGAGCGACTTTCCTTCGCAGAGGCAGCCCGATGGCTCGTCCACGCACACGCCTTCGACACGTCCGGGATCAAGTCCGGCGCCGTGGGCGATCCCAGGGTCAAGGGCGGCAAAGGCTACCCGCAGGGCGTGGGTTGGGCCGGAAACCTCGGCGGAGTGTTCGCGGAGGGAGACGACCTCCAGCAGACTCTCCTCCTCAACCTCGTCGCCTCCGACGCCTACGCACTCACCATCGACAAGGACGACCGGCCTGCCTGGCGCCGGAAGCAGTGCGGCCCGGACGTGCAGAGCGACCTGGCCTCCAGGCCCACCGGCCCCCGCGACCTCTACACATGGCAGTCCCGCCGTATCCGCCTGCACCACGACACGCAAGCCGTACACGGTGTAGTGCTTTCCTACGGAGATCCTCTCCCGGTGCCCGACACCCACCGGCGCGAACCGATGAGTGGCTGGCGCCGCAGCATCCCCCAGGAGAAGAAGCTCGGGCGTCCGCTCGTCTACATGCCTCGCCAGCACGATCCCGCCTGCTCCGCCTGGCGCAGCCTCGCTTCCCTCCTCATCTCCAACACGGAGGAACAGAGCGTTCAGCGCGGCGAGCCCGCTAAGTACCTGCGGGCCGGAGTCCTCAAGTGGATTGCCGAACTCACCCATGAGCGGCTGCTGCCCCGCGACCTGCTCATCCGCCCCCGCCTGATCAGCGCGGTCTACGGCACACAGCAGTCCGTCATCGACGAGGTCGTCGACGACGGGTTCGCCATGTCCGTGGCCCTCCTGCATGAGCGCGACCAGAGGTACGCGAAGGAGGCCATCGGGGCGGTTGAGGACAGCACCAAGGCAGTCAATGCACTGGGAGACCTCGCCGCCGACCTGGCTAAGACCGCCCGACGGCTCACCGAAGCACCGAGCGCAACGGCACGCGACCTGGGCTTCGGCTCACTCGATGGCCCCTACCGGCAGTGGCTCGCCAGCCTTGACAGCTCGGAAGAACCTGCCGAGGCCCGCGCAGCCTGGCAGCGGACGGCGTACTGGATCGTCCGCGACGCCGCAGCGGGGCTCCTGGCCGACGCAGATGAGACCGGCTGGCTGGACAACGCCGGATCCGAACGCCTCTTCCAATCAAGGCTTGGCAACGCCCTCCCCCTCCGGCACGCCGCCCAACCCGACACAGACGCACACGGGAAAGAGACCGACCTCAGCAAGGAGCCACTGCAATGACCGACCCAGCGCCGCAGATTCCGGCGCCCGCCTCGCCATCAGAGCCACGACTGAGCCAGGCCCAAGTTGCCGTGGCAGCCCAGGGACTCGGACGGCTGGGCCAGTCCGTGGCCCAGCGCATCCGGACTCTTCAGCAGGACTACAGCCACGACAGTTCTCAGGCCGTCCAGGCACTTGCGCGTCTGCGCAGGGGAATCGGCCGCCAGGCGAACGAGATGCCGGACCTCTGGGGTCTGCTGGGCATCGAGCAGTTCTATGCCGCCCAGCCGGACGGCCACCGCATCAGCGAAGCAGAAGCCCTGCGCGCCGAACGCGCCGCGCACGTCGCCGTGACCCTGTGGGCCCTGCACCAGCAGTCCAATCGGACCAAGCGGATGCACGTGGCCGACGGAGCCTCACTGGGGACGGCTGTACGGCGCCTGATGACCGGCACAGACTCTGACGAGCCGATCCGCAAGCGGCTGCTGCGAGCCGGGACCGCGACGACGTTCGACGTCCTCGCCCGAAGGCTTCGTGAACTGGTCGTGCTCCTGCGCAAGGCCGACATCCCGCTCGACTACGGCCTGCTCGCCGAACACCTGGACCGATGGCAGAAGCCCGGCGGCCCGAGCCAAGTCCGCCAGGCGTGGGGCCGCAGCTTTCACGCGTACCGCCCCTCGGCCGACGCCGGCCGACTGGAAAGCGACGTACCCGAAGGCCCCGAAACCGTCGCCAGCACGAACGAGACGAAGGACCACACATGAGCCGCACCATCCTCGACGTCCACATCCTGCAGACGGTCCCGCCGAGCAACATCAATCGTGACGACACAGGCTCCCCCAAGAGCGCCGTCTACGGAGGCGTGCGCCGCTCCAGGGTTTCCAGTCAGGCCTGGAAGAAGGCCACCCGCAACGCGTTCGACCTACTGCTGGACCCTTCCGAACTCGGAGTGCGCACGAAGAAGGTGGTGGACGCTCTCACTGAGCGAATCATTGCGCGCGAGGAGTCGCTGACGCCGGAGGAGGTGTGGCCCATGGCAGCCGAGATCATCCAGGCGGCCACAGGGGCAAAGATCGAGGCCAGCAGCCGCAAGACCGCTAGCAAGGGGAACGCCAAGGGCGACGCGGCAGAAGAGGCCGCCGAAGCACAAGCCCCTCAGTCCTCCTACCTGCTCTTCCTCAGTGCTCGGCAACTGGACGGGCTCGCTGAGCTGGCGATCGAGGGCATCGCCAAGAAGGCAGAGCCCAAGGTGTTCGTAAAGGGACCCGGAGTCAAGGCGCGGGCGAAGCAGACAGCAGCCACCCGGCACTCGGTCGACATCGCGCTGTTCGGCCGCATGGTCGCCGACACCACCGACATCAACGTCGATGCCGCTGCCCAGGTCGCCCACGCCCTGAGCGTGCACCCCGTGGACATGGAAACGGACTACTTCACCGCGGTCGATGACCAGAACAGCGATGCTGAATCAGGCGCAGGCATGATCGGCACGATCGACTTCAACTCCGCCACCCTTTACCGATACGCAGCCGTCGACGTGGACCTGCTGACCAAGAACCTCGACGCCGGACTCACTGACGGCGAACGCACCGGAGAGCCCGTCCGCCGCGCAGTCGAGGCCTTCGTCGAGGCCTTCGCCCTTTCGATGCCCACCGGCAAGTTGAACACCTTCGGCAACCAGACGCTCCCGGACGCCGTAATCGTCAAACTGCGCTCTGCCCGCCCCATCAGCTTCGTCGGCGCCTTCGAGAACCCGGTCGCCCAGGACACCACGGACGGTCACGTCCGTGCCGCCTGCCACGCCCTGGCAGAACACATCCCAGCGGTCGAGGACGCCTTCGGCGCCCCGGCCGACCACACCTGGATCGTGCGCGTCGGCAAGCAGACCCAGGACCTCGCGCCCCTCGGTGACCAGGTCAACCTGCGGGAACTCGTCACCAAAGTGGGCGAGGCCGTGGCAGACCGTCTGGGGAAGCGTGGATGAGCGTCCTGACCCTACGCCTGGCTGGCCCCCTTCAGTCATGGGGGTCCTCCGCTCGGTTCGCCCGTCGCACCACTGAGACAGCCCCCACGAAAAGCGGCGTCGTCGGCATGCTCGCCGCCGCACTCGGCCGGGACCGCACCTGCGACCTGTCCGACCTCACTGCACTTTCCTTCGCCGTGCGCATCGACCAAGCCGGCACCCGTCTGCGCGACTTCCAGACAGCCCACCACGCCGACACCGAAAAGGCGATGCCGGTCTCGGAGCGCTTCTACCTGGCCGACGCTGTTTTCGTAGCGGCGGTCGCCGGCGACGACGAACTGATTCACTCCATGCACGACGCCGTACAAAGCCCCGTCTATCTTCCCTATCTCGGCCGACGGTCCTGCCCGCCGCAGGGGCCGATCGATCTGGGGATCAGGGACGGGGACGACCCGGCAGCCGTCCTGCGACGCGAGACGTGGCAGGCCGCCGAATGGCATCAGAAACGGCACTGGAGAGAGGCCTTCGCTTCCCTGCCGGTCCTGGCCGAATCAGTCGCCGGAGGACCGCTCGGAGCTACCCTCAGGGACCAGCCGCTCAGCTTCCACCCTAGCCACCGCCGCTACGCGCTGCGCAACGTCGTGTCGTCCTCGGTCGCCGTGCCAAACCCGCACTTTCGGGCCGACGAGCGGCCAAAGCGCGGAGCGAGGCCATCCGTACCCGTACCCCGCCACGCTCCTGAAGCGCTGCTCACACCGTTGCCCACGCAGTCCCCGCTGGACGGTCACTGATGTACTTGACCCGATTCCGAATCAACACCGCCCGCCTCAGCGCCCGCCACCTGCTCGCATCACCACAGCACCTGCATGCCGCGGTGATGTCGTCATTTGCCGGGGCGCTGCCCAGTGAGGGCAACGGCTCGCGGATCCTGTGGCGCCTGGACCGCAACTCCCGGGCGGAAGTCCTGCTCTTCATCGTCAGCGAGGACCGCCCTGATCTCACCCACCTCGTGGAGCAAGCCGGCTGGCCCACCACTGCCTCCTGGCAGACATACGATTACACGGCCTTCCTCGACGGACTCACCGCCGGCAGCACCTGGGCTTTCCGCCTCACAGCGAATCCCGTCCACAACGTGCGCCGCACGCCTGAGGAACCCCTCAAGCGGACCGCACACCGCACGCCCCGCCACCAGATGGGCTGGCTGCTCACCCACCAGGAAAACGCAGGTTTCCGGATCCTGGAAACCCCGGCAGACCGGCGCCGCCTGGCACAGGGGGACGAGCACCAGCTGACGGTCCGGGATGAGCAACGCCACCGCTTCGGCAAGACGGAAATGGCCACAGGGAAAGCCAATCGGGTACCGCTGGTGACGGTCACGTTCGACGGCCGGCTGGAGGTCACCGACCCTGCCGCCCTCCGACGCACTCTCACGCTGGGGCTGGGCAAGGCGAAAGCGTACGGCTGCGGCCTGATGACACTTGCCCAGGCGGGGTGAGCGATGACCACGGTGGCTCAACGCCGGGCATCATCCCCACGTGAACTCACACGCGTCGCCGAGCGGATCTCCTTCATCTACCTGGAGCGATGCACCATCCATCGCGACGCCAACGCCATCACGGCCGAGGACGCCGACGGCACCACCCACATCCCCTCCGCCACGATCGGAACACTTCTGCTCGGCCCCGGGACGCGTATCACCCACCAGGCAATGAGCGTTCTCGCCGAGAGCGGCGCGGCGGTGGCCTGGGTCGGCGAGCACGGCGTGCGTTACTACGCCGGCGGCCGAGCACTCAGCCGCTCCGCGGCCCTCCTCGAGGCTCAGGCAACCCGCTGGGCCAACCGCCGCACCCGGCTGGAAGTGGCCCGCGCGATGTACCAGTTGAGGTTCCCCGACGAAGACCCTTCGGGGCTCACCCGGCACGAACTGCTGGGCCATGAAGGCCGCCGCGTCAAGGACTGCTATCGCCGGCAAGCCGACCGCACCGGTGTCCCCTGGCACGGACGGCACTACCTCCCTGGAGACTTCACCGCAGGCGACGCCCCCAACCAGGCCGTCACCGCCGCCGCGCAGTGCATGTACGGCGTCGCCCACGCGGTCGTGGCCGCGCTCGGCTGCGCCACCGGCCTCGGCTTCGTCCACTCCGGACACGAACTGTCCTTCGTGCTCGACGTGGCCGACCTCTACAAAACGGAGATCGGCATCCCCGTTGCCTTCGAAGTAGCCGCCGAGAGCGATCAGGACATCGGCTCTCGTACCCGCCGTGCCCTGCGCGACAGAATCAACAAGACCCAACTACTCGACCGCTGCGTGGACGACATCAAACTCCTGCTGCTTCCCGACGGCACCACCGCATCCGGATCAGAGGGAGAAGACCGGGTCACGCTCCAGTCAGACCGTGAGGTTGCCGTCGCCGCCGGGCGCAACTACTCCGGCGAGGTGACCTGGTGACTGTCATCGTTCTCACCCAGTGCCCGGTCGGCCTGCGAGGCTTTCTGACCCGCTGGCTCCTGGAGATTTCGCCGGGCGTCTTCATCGGAGGCCCATCGGCGCGCATCAGGGCGACGCTGTGGGAGGAGGTGAAGCAGTACGCAGGCAACGGCCGTGCCCTCCTGGCCTACAACACCGACAGCGAACAGGGATTTGCCTTCGAGACGCACGACCACAAGTGGCACCCGATCGACTGCGAGGGCATCACGCTGATCCACCGCCCCAGCGACCGCGCGGCACAGCCACCCCCGACCAGCCAAGGCTGGAGCAAGGCAGCCAAGCGGCGACGCTTCGGAAACCGCTAGAGGATGACTAATCCCTTTTGTCGGAATCTCCGCAAGTGCTCGAAAGCGAGCATCATCCTGTAAGGATCCGCAGGTCACGGAGCCTGCTCCCCGCGCCCGCGGGGATGAACCCCGCGGAATCCGGCGGCCAGAAGAGTCCGTACACTGCTCCCCGCGCCCGCGGGGATGAACCCGAGCCGAGGCCGTCTTCGACCTGGTCCCGGTCCTGCTCCCCGCGCCCGCGGGGATGAACCCTCCTGCTGGTTCATGCGCATTTGGAGGCTGGCCTGCTCCCCGCGCCCGCGGGAATGTCGGTGGTGGAGGAGAAAGAGCTCCCACCCCCGCGACATCCTGACGTCTCACGTAGTCATGAGGGGTATGCACGGGGATCACAGAACAAGAGAACAGGCGGGGACCGAGTGAAACCAGCACAGGAGGATGAGTACCTGGAGTTCGTGGCCGCGAGGGCAAAGGCGCTCTACCGCTCGGCGTACACACTCGCGGCCGGCGACACGCATCTTGCCGAGGACCTGGTCCAGGAAACCCTCAGCCGGTTGTACGTGCACTGGAAGCGGGTGGCCGGAGCGGACAGCCCGGCGGCCTACGCCCAGACGGTGCTGGTCCGCACCTTCCTCAGCCTGCGGCGTCGGCGAAGCACCGGCGAGCGCCCGATCGGGAACATGCCCGACAGCCCGGAGTCCGGCCCCGATGCCGCACTGCGACTCACCCTGCTGAACGCGCTCGGCCAACTGCCGCCCCGCGACCGCGCGGTGCTGCTGCTGCGCTACTGGGAGGGCCACACCATCGAGGAGACCGCCCAGATGCTCAGGCTGAGCAGCAGCGCGGTCCGCTCGCAGGGCACCCGGGCGCTCGGCAGGCTGCGTGCGCTGCTCGGCGACAGCCTGTCCGATCTGGTTCCGCAGTGAGCACCGGTGCACGCAGGTCCATGTCCATGCCGCCGCAACGCCCCCATCAGCGAAAGAGAAGTGATGCCACCATGCCGTTCGAAGCAGACCTCGCACATGCCCTGGACCGTACGACGGACTCCCTCGAACCCGACCTCACCGCGCTCCTGAGCGGAGCCGTCCAGCGCGGGCGCAACCGCCGGCGTCGGCGCAGCGCCGGCATCATCGCCGGGGTCGGCGCCTGCGCCGTGATCGCGGCAGCCGGCCTGGTGATCCCCGGCGCGCTCGCCGGGCTCCGCTCCGCAGGCTCCGACATCGAGACGGTGGCGCTGGCGATGCCCCGTTCCGCGATCACCGACACCCAGATGATCCAGGCCCTGGAGACGACGTTCCCCGGGGGCCGGTTCAGCCAGGAGACCGGGCAGAGCAACAACCCCTCGGATCCGTCCGGCGGCTACGTCGCCAACGGTGGGCTGGTCCTCGACGACGGGCACGGCGCCGCCTTCGTCGGTGTCTCGGCCGTGCGGCTCAAGCTGCCGCTGAGGGACGGCGACGGGCTGAGCTGCGAGCGGACCCCCGCGCGTGCCAAAGGCGACACCTGCACGCTGAGCGAGCTGCCGAGCAGTGCCGCGGTTCCCGGCGGGGCCGTGGTGATGTCGGAGAAGAACGCGGCCGAGCAGCCGGCCCGGGCGGACACCGCTCACCGCTGGACGGTGACGGTGACCCTGAAGTCGACCGGCGCGCAGCTTCAGATGGTGCAGTGGAACAGCACCGGCGGCGGCAGCGGCGCTGACACACCGAAGCCGACCCGTACCGCTCCCCCCCTCTCCGAGCAGCAGGTGGTGGCCGCACTCACCGGTGCCACCTGGGCGCCGATCCTCGGCGCTGTCGGCTGAACCGTAGCGACACCGAAGGGGGTTGTACCTACTCACTGACGAAAACCTGCGCCGCACTGACATCTACTCGTCTGAGGCGCGACTCGACAACCCGCCTCAGGGCAGCCCCGGCAGGCAGCACAGCTGCCCGGGGCTGCCCTGAGGGCCGGTCACTTTCGCCAGAACAGGTGGTGCGTCACCCCGCTCGGGCTGGGAACGATCTCCAGGTGGAACCGGTCGAGCAGCTCATCGGGGGACTCCCAGAGTCGTACTCCGGACCCGAACTTCACCGGCGAGACCGCCACGTGCATGGTGTCGACGAGGTCGGCGTCGAGGAACTGCCGGATGGTGGTGGCCCCGCCGCCGAGTCGGACGTCCTTGCCCTGCGCCGCCTCCCGGGCCTGCTCGAGGACCGTGGCAGGGTCGCCATCGACGAAGTGGAACGTGGTGTCGGAAAGCGTGAGCGAAGGACGCTTGTGGTGGGTCAGGACGAATACGGGGGTGTGGAACGGGGGCTCGTCACCCCACCAGCCCTGCCATTCATGGTCCTGCCAGGGCCCGCGCTGGGGACCGAACTTGTTGCGGCCCATGATCTCGGCGCCGATGTTGCGCGCGTAGTCCCGCGTGAGGTAGTCGTCCAGGCCACGGCTCCCCCCGGGGTCGGTGCGCATGGGCCAGCTCGCCGTGGCACCGGCCCATGCGAACAGCTTCTCCGGCTCGACATGACCGAACGGCCTCTCGAGGGTCTGGTCCTCACCGGCACCGATGCCGTCACTCGAGACGTTGAAGTTCTGGACTCTCAATAGCTGCTGAGCCACGCGTTCCTCCTGTGATGGGGCGATAACAGTGATGAGACTCTCCGGGCCAGGCAAACTCATCGCTACCTCCCCGACGTTCTCGTGTTGATCCGGCCGTTCCGTTGGTCGTCGATGGCGGCCCCGAGTATGAGGAGCGAAACAGCCGCCCTTCTGGAGTGGCGCGTCGTCGTACGCGAGCGTGCTCTCCCGCAGGCTTGGTGGCCGGACGGTAGGGAGACCGGCCCAGTCAGGCCGCCGTCCTCGGAGAGGCGATCTCTGCCTCACTCATCGCCGGCCGGGCTCGGTGCGTCTTGTTGGCCGGTGGGGGCGAGGGCGGGTGGCGGGTGGCGGGTGGCGGGGGAGGAGTACGGCTGCGGTGAGGCCGAGGAGTCCGACGGCTGCCAGGGTGATCATGGCGGCGGCGTAGGCGTGGCTGGTGAGGCCGGCGACGAGGATGGTGCCGGCGACCGCGGTGCCGAGGGAGGAGCCGAGGTTGGAGACGCTGCGGGACAGGCCGGAGATCTCGCCCTGCTGCTCCTCGGCGAAGCTCGACTGGACGATGTTGACGGAGGGGGTGAGCATCACACCCAGGCCGAGGCCGATGAGGAGAAGTCCGGGCGCGAAGGCCCAGGGGCTGGGTGAGCCGCCGACCACCACGGTCAGGACGACGATGCCGGCGATCGTGGTGACGAATCCCGTGAGGATGAGGGTGCGCTGGGCATGACGCTTGGCGAGGCGTTCGGCTGCGAGGGAGGAGACGAGGATTCCGAGGGTGGCCGCCGTGAAGATCACTCCGGTCTGGATCGCGTCGTATCCGCGGACGACCTGCAGATACGAGGCGACGGTGAAGGACACCCCCATCAGGAGCAGCCACTGGGCGTTCTGGGTGATGAGTCCGAGGTTGGAGGTGCGCATGCGGAACAGGCTGGTGGAGAGCAGTGGTTCCTTGCCGGCGCGTTCCCGGGCACGGACCCAGCGGAAGAAGGCGGCCAGGAAGAACGCGCCGAGGGCGAGGAGGGCGAGCATCAGCCAGCCGTTGTTGTCGGCGGCCAGGATTCCGGTGACGACCAGGACGAGGCCGACGGCGGACAGGAGGGTGCCGACGGTGTCGAAGGGGCGGGTCGGGTCCGGCGGGAGGGGGTCCTCGATGTGGCGGCTGAGGACGATGATCACGACGATCACCAGGGCCTGGAACACGAAGGCGGCCCGCCAGCTGAGGGCCGAGGTGATGAGTCCGCCGATGAGCGGGCCGGCGGCGGCGCCGATGCCTCCGAGCGCCATGATCGTCCCGAATGCGCGGGCGCGTGAGGTCGTGTCGGTGAAGAGCAGTGTGGTGAGGATGTAGACGGGCGGGATGAGGAGGGCGGTGCCGACGCCTTCGAGGATCGAGTTGCCCAGGATGAGGACGCCCAGGCTTGGTGCGGCGGCGCTGAGCAGTGCGCCGACGCCGTAGACGACGAGGCCGGTGAGCAGGCACCGTTTGCGGCCGTAGCGGTCGGTCAGTTTGCCGCCGGGGATCATCAGGGCGGCCATCACCAGCAGGAAGATGGTGATCGCGACCTGGACGCCCTGGACGGTGGTGTCGAGGTCCTCGCTGATGTCGTTGATCATCACGTTCATGTTCGAGCCGGCGAAGCTGCAGATGAACTGGGCGAGGGCGAGCGGGGCGATGACCCGCCGCATGCCGCCTGGCGTCCGCGCGGTCGGGGCGGCGTCACTCACCGGCGCCACCGCGTTCTGCCTTGTCGAGGTGCTCGTCGAGGGCGACGGCCGCGGCGACCAGCGCGAGGTGAGTGAATGCCTGGGGGAAGTTGCCGAGCCGTTCGCCGGACGGGCCGATTTCCTCGGCGAACAGGCCGACGTGGTTGGCGTAGGTCAGCATCTTGTCGAAGGCGTAGCGGGCCTGGTGCAGGCGGCCCGAGCGGGCCAGGGCCTCGACGTAGAGGAAGCTGCAGAGGTTGAAGGTGCCCTCGGAGCCGCGCAAACCGTCCGGGGAGGCCTCGGGGTTGTAGCGGTAGACGAGGCTGTCGCTGACCAGCTCCCGCTCCATGGCGTCACGGGTGCTGAGCCAGGCCGGGTCGGTGGGCGAGAGGAATCCGACGCGGGGCATGAGCAGGAGCGAGGCGTCCAGGACATCCGTGGCGTAGTGCTGGACGAAGGCCTGCCGCTGTTCGTTCCAGCCGCGTTCGACGATCTGCCGGAAGACGGCGTCGCGCTCCTGCGCCCAGCGGGCGGTGTCGGCGGGCCGGGAGTGGAGGGTGGCGAGTTTGATGCCGCGGTCGAAGGCGACCCAGGTCATCAGGCGGCTGTGGGTGAATTCCTGTTGCCCGCCGCGGGTCTCCCAGATGCCTTCGTCGGGCCGGTCCCAGTGGTCGGCGAGCCAGTCCAGTACGTCGGCGAACGCCTTCCAGCCGCGGATTTCTCCCATCTCTCCGGCCTGGGCCAAGGCGTCGGCGGCCTCGCCGTAGATGTCGAGCTGGATCTGGTCGGCGGCTGCGTTGCCCGCCCGTACCGGGGCCGAACCCTCGTAGCCCTCCAGGTGGTCCAGGACTTCCTCGGTCAGGTGGGGGTGCCCGTCGATCCGGTACATGATCTGGAGGGGCTCGCCTGAGGTGGTGCCGCCGGCCTCCAGGCGATCGCGCAGCCATCGGCGGAATGCTGCGGCCTCTTGGGTGAACCCGAGGTCGGACAGTGCCCTGACAGCCAGGGAGGAGTCACGGATCCAGGTGTAGCGGTAGTCCCAGTTGCGTTCGCCACCGACCTGCTCGGGCAGCCCCATGGTGGCGGCGGCGATGGGAGCGCCGGTGGGGGCGTAGGTGAGCAGTTTGAGGGTGATCGCGGAGCGGTTGACGATGTCGGGCCACCGGCCGCGGTAGGTGGAGGAGCGCAACCATCCGTGCCAGAACGTCCGGCACGCCTCCAGCTCCGCCGGGATGTCTTCGGGTGCCAGCTCCGCCGGGGCGGCGGCGCCGCTCGCATCGGAGGTCAGGACCACGGCGGCGTTCATGCCCGGCGGTGAGGGTGCAGCGGGCGGTGAGGTCGTCGTCATCGGGTCGCCCGGCGCCATGAAACGGGTCACCAGGACGGCGGTGTCGGAGAGATTGAGCTGGCGGACCACCGGCTCCGATCCGTCGGGCAAATGGGCGGACAGCCGGCAGTGGCCTCCGCGTTCGCTGTCCAGCAGCGAAGCGAATTCGCTGGGCGAATCGAACCGCGGCGTGCACCACCAGTTGATCGGCCCGTCGGAGGACACCAACGCGGCGGTCTGGAGGTCACCGACCATCCCGTGATCGGCGATCGCCGGGCAGGCGCTCATAAGAATCTCCCGTCGTCCGTTGAAGCCGTGGCGGCGTCCGACGCCGGGACGGGAACATCAGGGTGCGCCCCCGGGAAACATCCGGTCCCCAACACACGTCCTCGCGCCCCGAGACGGGACCCGCCTATCCGGTCGGGCCATCACCCAGCCAAAGAGATGCGACTCCGACAGCGCCTACACCAAGACATGGCCCGTCATGTCCTCGGGCGCATTCTGCCGCGAGATTTCCGGCCCAGCCGGATGACGCGCGGTGACCGCACGGGTGACTGGCGCAGGGCAGTGAGCTCCGGGCCGTACGGGCCGTCTGCCGCTCGGAGGGCTCCACCTCGGGCGACCGTTTCGGGACACCCGCCGGAGACTTCCGATCATGGAGGGGACGGACGAGTCGAAGCGCGCCGCGGCAGTGGCCCGCGGCCGTACGGCACCGCGCGACCGCGACGGAGCTACGGCAGGAGGCAGCTCTCCGCGAGGCGATGAGCTCGAGCGCCCCCGGCTGTTTCCGGTCCCCAAAAGGCCAGGCCGGGGGCGGGGGCGCCCTCCGGCACCGGGCCCTGGAACCGGTCAGTGGACGACGGTGAAGCTGCGCCACGGCAGGCTGCCGGGGGCGGTCACGTTCGAGGTGGAGGTCGCGACGTAGATTCCGTCGGCTTCGTCGGTCTTCTGGCACCCCGGCGTCCGGTACAGGACGACGTCGACCAGGGTGTTGTTCTCCACGTGGGCTGCGCCGCGCGGGAGGCCGACCTTGTGGCAGCCCTGCACGGGGGTGTTCGAGTACGTGACCACGACCGGGGAGTCGTGGGCGCGGAAGCTGAGCGTGCCCACGGTGGTCCTGTCGGCCGAGCAGGCCGTGGCCGTGAGCAGCAGCAGTGCCGCCCCGGTGATAACGCCGATGTGCCGGAGGTGGGACATGGTTTCGGTCCTCGTCTGTCCAGTGATGGCTGCCCTTGACCGCAGCCTGGCGTGCCGCACGCCGGAAGGCATCCGCTGCGCACCCGGCGGGATGACGGCCAAAGGAGAAAGAATGCCCCGCGGCGCGGTGCCCGCCACCGTGGGCCTGCTGCCGGGGCAGCCGGATTCGCCCCCTGGGCCACCGCCGTCACGCAGCTGCGCAAGACCAAGACGGTGTCGCGCCCCGGCTGCGGCAGGTGTTCGCCCTCGCGGGCCTGCTGAGACCACCACCTCAGCGACCACCAGGGCCGCGCCCCGTTCTCCGGCGTCCGCCCGGGCCGGACGCAGAGGAGAATCTGCGGCGCCTCGACAGGTCATCCCATCTGCGCCTTGATGTGGTCGAGAACCTCGTTGAACTCCTTCGTCGGCGAGAAATCGACGTACTCGCAGTCCTCAAGGGCTTCCGGCGCATGCCCTGGCGACCAGTAGAACGCCTGCCCGGCTTCGTAGATCTCGTCCTCGCCAGGCGTCCGCATCTTCAGCCGTCCCTTGAGCAGGTACCCCCAGTGAGGGCACTGGCACAGGTCGCCCGGCAAACCCGTGAGGGCCGGCGCCATGTCCGTGCCCTTGGGAAACCGCACGAACGCGGCGGACATGTCGCCTCCGACTTCCTGGAGGCGCAGTTCCACACCGCCGCCTTCGATCACGACAGGGGCCTCGGTTCTCGTCGTCGCCGTCATGGTTGCCTCCTCGTGGGAGTTCGTCCTGAGCCCAGCAAAGGAAACGTAAAACGTCGGCCCCTTCAGGCTAAGGCTTGTCCCGTAACTGCTGGTCACAGGTGAGATGATCTTGGTGTGGCTGG
>NZ_JBHWVJ010000047.1:0-56697 GCF_042736725.1 Streptomyces sp. NPDC060028
CGCGGGGACACCGGCGCCCGGCCCGGCGGCGCCCGGCGGCGGGGGCGGCGGTGTGGCCGCCTTGCGCGGGGCGAACCAGTTGCCGACCGCCTCGTCCCGCGCGGCCGGCGCCGGGTTCGGCTCCGGCTCGGCGACGGGTTCGGGGGCCGGCTCGGGCTTCGGCTCGGCGGGCGTGGCGACGGGTGTGCGTACGACCACGGGCGGAATCGGCCGCGAACCCGGGATGTTGATCCGGATCCGGGTCGTCAGGGTGGTCTCGGTCTTCGGCCCGTCGGAATCGGGCGTGGACGGCTTGGCAGTCACAGAGTTCTCCTCCGGGGCGGTCGCCGCAGCGTCCGTGGACGGATACTGGCCGGTTCCATACGGCGGCGTACCCGAGGGGTAGGCGGCTCCACCGCGCCCCTTGGGCCCGGAGGACGAACTGTCGGTTTCACGACTCAAGGCAGGTTCTCCCGGTTGGCTCCGCCGCCCGTCATACCGTGCGCGGGCAGCTCGGCGGCCGGTCCACCATACTGGCCGCCGCCCGCCCGCAACTGACTCCCGGGAATGAAGGGTTCCCCTTGACCCCCTTCAAGCGCCTCCCGAGCGGCCCTCGACGGCCCGTCAACCCGCACTTCGGCGGAGTTCAGCGGCACTTCACCTGCCGGGCCGCGCGGCCGAAACCGGCCGATCCGCCGGCCCGCGCATCGTGGCACACATCACAGCCAGCACGGCCCCGCCCAAAAGGTAGGCATACATGCCGATTCCGGCAGAACTGAGCAGGAAGTCTCCTTCCGCCCTGGGCACGCCGAGCATCACGTAGGCGAGGAACCAGCCGATCACCCCCATGCCCACGCCGATCCCGGTCCCGACCGCGATCCGGCCGCCCAGGAACAGCCCGAAGAGGGCCAGCAGCGCCAGCACCAGCCCGCCCGGGAACCACAGATCCACCACGAGCCAGCCGGCCCCGCCGGTGAGCACCCCCGCGACCAACAGGCCCAGCAGGACGGCGATCCGTCCCGGCGTCAGCGTCCCGCTCATGCCCGCACCCCCGCGAAGAGGTCCCGCTCGCGCTCGCCCGCCGGGGCCCCCGGCTCGCCCGCGACCAGCTCGTAGTACTCGCGGGCGAACAGCGGCTGCGCCAGGTCGTTGGAGAGCGCGAAGAAGGGGCCGTCCACGGCGATCTGGGTGGCGTGGGCCCGCATCGCGGCCGCCTTGGCCGCCACGACGGCCTCATCTGCCGCGATCTCGGCGGTGATCCGCGCGTCGGCCACCACCCCGGGCACGTCGTCCGGCTCCGCCAGCCCCGGGAAGGGCACCTTCGCCCCGGCCCCGCGCAGCCGCTCGAAGCCCTCCTCGACGACCGAGCGCGGGACCCGGTTCCAGTAGATCTTCGCGATCTCGTGCGGGGCGCCGAGGTCGCGGCGGTACGTCGGCTCCGCGGCCAGCTCGGCCGCCCGCATGGCGACGCGGTGGGCCTGGATGTGGTCGGGGTGCCCGTAGCCGCCGTCGGGGTCGTAGGTGACGAGGACCTGGGGGCGCAGCTCGCGGATCACCTCCACGAGGTACGCCGCGGCCTCGTCGACCTCGGCGGACCAGAAGGCGCCCGGACGGCGGTTCTGCTCGGCGCCCATCATCCCGGAGTCCCGGAAGCGGCCCGGGCCGCCGAGGAACCGGTGGTCGGCGACGCCCAGTTCGGCCATCGCCGCGGCGAGCTCGCCGACGCGGTGCGTGCCGAGGGTGTCGTCACGGCCGGCCGCCAGGTGGGCGAGGCCGGGCGGGATGACCTCGCCCTCCTCTCCGAGGGTGCAGGTCACCAAGGCGACATGGACACCTTCGGCCGCGTACTTGGCCATGGTGACGCCGTTGTTGATCGACTCGTCGTCCGGGTGCGCGTGCACGAGGAGGAGGCGCCGGGCGGGAAGACCGTTCATGGGCCAAGCCTACGAGGCGAGTCCTACAGCTTGAGGCCACTGATCATGCTGGCCACGTTCGTGGTGAGCTGATCGAGCGTCGGGGCGACGGTCGAACTCGCCAGGTAGAAGCCGAGAAGTACACAGACCACCGCGTGTCCCGCCTTCAGGCCCGACTTGCGGACCAGTAGGAAGACGATGACCGCCAGCAGCACCACGGCCGAGATCGAGAGTGCCACGGCGTTTCACCTCCACGTCGAGCGGATATCGGTAGGCGTACTTGATGCTCGGCAGACTCATACCCACCGTGCGCTACGGATCATAACTATCCGTACCAGCGCATCGATCGAATTCCGGCAGCACGAGGGGCGCACGCCGCGCATGGCCGGGGGCATGAAAACGCCGACCGGGGAGCCTGTACGCCTCCCCGGCCGGCTGTCGGCACCCGCACGGCCGCACGGTCCTCAGGCTGCCCGCCCCGGATCTCGGGGCAGAAACGGTCAAGTTGCCTGCGTGTAAACCGCGTTACGGTGGCGCCTGCGGTGTCCGGACCGGCTTCACGGGGGTGGCGAGAAATGAGCGGCTGGCAGGGCCTGGCGTTGTCATTGTTCCGGCGGGTACGGGAGGAAACCACCCGTATGGCCGACATGGCCGGCCGGGGACTCACCGGGCCCGCCGGGGACCCGGACGCGAACAGCCCGGCCTGGCTGCTGTGGCACATCGCACGCGGCCAGGACCGCAATCTCTCGGAGATCGCCGGGCTCCCCCAGCTGTACGTGTCCCAGGGCTGGGCGGAGCGCTTCGGCCGCCCCGCGGACCCGTCGGACACCGGCTACGGGCACACCGCCGCGCAGGCGGCCGCCTTCCGCGGGGCCGGGGCGCCGGGCGCCGCGCTGCTGACGGGCTACCTGGACGCCGTACACGCGCGGGTGGAGGCGTACCTGGCGGCGGCACCCGCCGAGGACCACGCCCGGATCGCCCCGAGTCCCACGCTGGGCACGGCGCAGACCGTGGAGGAGCGCCTGGCCGGGCAGCTGGCGGACTCCCTGGCCCATCTCGGCCAGTTGGGCCTGCTGCTGGGGCCCGGACGGGTCACTCCTTAGTCAGCGCAGGCGGCGGCGGGGGCGGAGTCGGCGGCGGGGGCGGGGCCGCGGGCGGGACCACCTGCTTCTCGGCCGCGAAGTGGCAGGCCGAGGGGTGGGCGGCGGGCCCCGAAGGGAAGACCTCCGGGACCGCGAGCAGCGGTACCTCCACGACGCAGCGCTCCCGGGCCTTCCAGCAGCGGGTGCGGAAGCGGCAGCCCGAGGGCGGGTTGGCCGGGGAGGGTACGTCACCGGTCAGGATGATCCGCTCCCGGTGGGCGCGGGCCTGCGGGTCCGGGACCGGCACCGCGGACAGCAGTGCCTGGGTGTACGGGTGGGTGGGGTGGTCGTAGATCTGGGTGTCGGTGCCGATCTCGACGATCCGCCCCAGGTACATCACCCCGACCCGGTCCGAGATGTGACGGACGATCGAGAGGTCGTGTGCGATGAAGACGTAGGAGAGGTCGAACTCGTTCTGCAGCCGCTCCATCAGGTTGATGACCTGCGCCTGGACGGACACGTCGAGGGCCGAGACGGGCTCGTCCGCGACGATGACCTCCGGTTGCAGGGCGAGCCCGCGGGCGATGCCGATGCGCTGGCGCTGGCCGCCGGAGAACTGGTGCGGATAGCGGTTGATGTACTCGGGGTTGAGTCCGACCACGTCCAGCAGGTCCTGGACCTTGCGGCGCCGGTCGCCCTTGGGGGCCACCTCGGGGTGGATCTCGTACGGCTCGCCGATGATGTCGCCGACCGTCATGCGCGGGTTCAGCGAGGTGTACGGGTCCTGGAACACCATCTGGATGTTGCGGCGGACGGCCTTGAGGGCCTTGCCGGACAACTTGGTGATGTCCTCGCCCTTGTAGCTGATCGCGCCTGCGGTCGGGCGCTCCAGGTTGACCAGCATCTTCGCGACCGTGGACTTGCCGCAGCCGGACTCCCCGACGATGCCGAGGGTCTCGCCGGCCACCAGGTCGAAGGAGACCCCGTCGACGGCCTTGACCGCGCCGACCTGCTTCCTGACGAGGACGCCCCGGGTCAGCGGGTAGTACTTGACGAGGTCCTTCACTTCCAGAAGGGACTCAGCCATGGAGGCACTCCTTCCAGAAGTGGCAGGCGCTGGTGCGCTCCACCGGGGACTCGGTCACCCGGTACAGCGGCGGGACGTCGGTGCGGCACACCGCCCGGGCCATCGGGCAGCGGGGGTTGAAGGCGCAGCCGGGCGGGATGGCCAGCAGGTTCGGCGGCAGGCCCTTGATGGCGTACAGCTCCTGGCCCTTCTGGTCCAGGCGCGGGATGGAGTCCAGCAGGCCGCGCGTGTACGGGTGCGCGGGCGCCTTGTAGATCTCGTGGACCGGCGCCGCCTCGACGATCCGGCCGGCGTACATCACCGCGATCTTGTCGGCCACGTCCGCGACCACGCCCAGGTCGTGGGTGATCAGGATCAGGCCCATGTTCAGCTCGCGCCGGAGCTCGGCCAGCAGGTCCATCACCTGGGCCTGCACGGTGACGTCCAGGGCCGTCGTCGGCTCGTCCGCGATGATCAGCGAGGGCTCCAGGGCCAGCGCCATGGCGATCATGATGCGCTGGCGCATGCCGCCCGAGAACTGGTGCGGGTAGTCCCCCACCCGCTCCTTCGCCGCCGGGATCTTCACCCGGTCCATCAGCTCGACGGCCTTGCCCTTGGCGTCCTTGCGGGACATCCCGCGATGCACCTCGTACATCTCGCCGAGCTGCGCGCCCACGCTGAGGACCGGGTTCAGGGAGGACAGGGCGTCCTGGAAGATCATCGCCATCTCGGCGCCGCGGACCTTGCGGCGCTCGTCCTCCTTCATCTTGAGGAGGTCCTTGCCCTTGAAGAGGATCTCGCCGCCCGCGATCCGGCCCGGCGGCATGTCGAGGATGCCCATCACGGCCTGGGCGGTCACCGATTTGCCGGAGCCGGACTCGCCGAGCACGGCGAGCGTCTCGCCCTCGGCCACCGAGTAGTTGACGCCGTTGACGGCCTTGGCGACTCCGTCGCGCGTCTTGAATTCCACGTGCAGGTCGCGGACTTCGAGCAGCATGTGCGGGACTCCTCAGCGCAGCTTGGGGTCGAGGGCGTCGCGCACCGCGTCGCCGAGCATGATGAAGGCGAGCACGGTCAGGCTCAGCGCGCCCGCCGGCCAGAGCAGCATGTGCGGGGCGTTGCGGATCTGCGAGGCCGCGTTGGAGATGTCGATGCCCCAGGAGACGGTGGGCGGGCGCAGGCCCACGCCGAGGAAGGACAGCGTGGCCTCCAGCGCGATGTAGGTGCCGAGCGCGATGGTGGCGACGACGATGACGGGGGCGATGGCGTTGGGCGCCACGTGGCGGAGCATCATCCGGCCGTTGCCGGCTCCGAGGGCCCGGGCCGCCTGGACGTAGTCGTTCTGTTTGACGGTGATGACGGAGCCGCGGCCGATGCGGGCGATCTGCGGCCAGCCGAGGAGCACGATGAAGCCGACGACCGGCCAGACGGTGGTGCTGGTGACCACGGACAGGAAGACCAGGCCGCCGAGGACGACGGGGATGCCGAAGAAGATGTCCGCGACCCGGGAGAGCAGTGCGTCGCCCCAGCCGCCGAAGAACCCGGCGAGCCCGCCGAGCAGCGAGCCGAGCAGGGCGGCGCCGAGGGTGGCGCAGACGCCCACGGTGATGGAGGCGCGGGCCCCGTAGACGGTACGGGTGTACACGTCGCAGCCCTGGGTGTCGTAGCCGAAGGGGTGGCCCGGGGAGGAGCCCTGCTGCGACTTGGACAGGTCGCACTGCAGCGGATCGCCGCTCGCGATGAGCTGCGGCCAGATGGAGATGATCACGAGGAAGAGGATCATCAGCGAGGAGATGACGAAGACGGGGTTGCGGCGCAGCTGGTGCCAGGCGTCGGACCACAGGGAGCGGGGCTTCTCCTGCGGCCCCGGCCCGGTGGTCGCGTCGCCGAGGGTCTTCTCGAGGCTCTCGGCCTCGTCCAGCGCCAGATCCATGGGGCCGCCCTGGCCGGTGGGGGCGATGGCTTCTCCCTCTCCGGGTTGCAGCGGGTCGTAGGCGGGCCCGGTGTGCTCAGGCATAACGGATCCTCGGGTCCAGGACCGCGTAGAGCAGGTCGACGAGCAGGTTCGCCAGCAGGAAGACGATGACGAGGATGGTCACGAAGCCGACGACCGTCGGGGAGTTGTTGCGCAGGATGCCCTGGTAGAGCTGGTATCCGACCCCGTGGATGTTGAAGATCCGCTCGGTGACGATGGCGCCGCCCATCAGGGCGCCGATGTCCGTGCCGATGAAGGTGACGACGGGGATGAGCGAGTTGCGCAGCAGGTGGCGGGTGACGACCCGGCGGCGCGGCAGGCCCTTGGCGACGGCGGTGCGCACGTAGTCGGCCTTGACGTTCTCCGCGATGGAGGTGCGGGAGAGCCGGGTGACGTAGGCGAGGGACACCAGCGCGAGCACGATGCCGGGCAGGATCAGTTCGTTGAAGGGGGCGTCCGGGGAGACGGTGGGCCGGACCCAGCCCCATTTCACGCCGAAGAGGTACTGGAGCAGATAGCCCGTCACGAACGTCGGCACGGAGATGACGACGAGGGTGAGCACCAGCACCGAGGTGTCGACGGACTTGCCGCGGCGCAGTCCGCTGATCACGCCGAGGGTGATGCCGACGACGATCTCGAAGAAGATCGCGACGATGGTCAGCCGCAGGGTGACGGGGAAGGCGCTGGCCATCAGCTCGGTGACCGACTGGCCGTTGAAGGCCGTGCCGAAGTCGCCCTGGAAGATCTGGCCCATGTAGTGGAGGTACTGCTTCCACAGGGGCTGGTCGAGGTAGAGGTCCTTGCGGATGCGCGCGGCGGTGGCCGGGTCGGGCGCCTTGTCGCCGAAGAGGGCCGCGACCGGGTCTCCGAGCGCGTACACCATGAAGAAGATCAGGAACGTGCTGCCGATGAACACCGGGATCATCTGGAGCAGCCGCCGGATCACATAACGTCCCATGGACTGCTCCAGGATCGATCCGAAAAGTGGGTCAGCTGACCTTGATCTGGTCGTAGACGGGGACGCTGAACTGGTTGAGCGCCACGTCCGAGATCCGCTCGGAGTGTCCGGCGCTGCCGTTCTGGTACCAGAGCGGGATGGACGGCATCTGCTCGGCGAGGATCTTCTCGGCGTCCTGGAACGTGGCCGTGGCCTTCGCCGTGTCGCTCTCCCGGTTGGCCTCGTCGATGAGCTTGTCGAAGTCCGCGTTGTTGAACTTGCCGTAGTTGGACGAGGCGTTGGTGTAGTACAGCGGCTCCAGGAAGTTCTGGATCAGCGGGTAGTCGGCCTGCCAGCCGGAGCGGAAGGGGCCGGTCAGCTTGTAGCTGCTCTGCTGGTTGCGGAAGTCGGCGAAGGTGCCGACGGGGTTGACCGTGCAGACCGGACCCTCGCCCAGCGTGTTGTTGATGCTGTTGCAGACGGCGTCCATCCAGTCGCGGTGCGATCCGGTGTCCACGTTGGAGGTCAGCGTGACCTTGCCGCCGGGGAGGCCGCCCGCGTCCTGGATGAGCTTCTTGGCCGCCGCCGGGTCGAACTTGCAGGCGTCGCCGCAGAGCGTGGCGTTGAAGCCGCCCTTCTCTCCGAGGGCCGGCGAGGTCCAGTCCTTGGCGGGGGTGCGGGTCTCGCGGAAGATCTGCTTGGTGATCTCGTCGCGGTTGATCGCCATGGAGATGCCGCGGCGGACCTTCTCCATGCCTTCCTTGTTCCACTGCGGGTCGTACAGCGGGAAGGTGAGGGTCTGGATGATGAGGGCCGGCTGGTTGATGTAGCGGTCGCCGAGGTCGTTCTTGACGTTCTTCAGCTGCTGCGCCGGGATGTCGTCGACGAGGTCGAGGTTGCCGGAGATCAGGTCGGTGTAGGCGGTGTTGTTGTCGGTGTAGACCTTGAGGTCCACGCCGCCGTTCTGCGCCTTGTCCTCGCCGGGGTACCCGTCCCACTTGCGCAGCTTCATGCCGGTGCCCTTGGTGTACGAGTCCACCGTGTACGGGCCGTTGCCGACGGGCTTGTTCAGCCATCCGGCGTGGTCGCTGAAGAAGCTCTTGGGCAGCGGGGAGAAGGCCTGGTAGCCCAGCGTCACGGGCCAGGTGGAGAACTTCTCCTTCAGGGCGACCGTGAAGGTCTTGGGGTCCTTGACGACCAGGCCGGACATCGTCTTGGCCTTGGGCTCGCCCGACGCCGGGTGCAGGTCCGCGTAGCCGACGATGTCGGAGAAGAACGGCGAGTTGTTCTGCTTGTTGCGGACGTCCGCCCCGTAGTTCCAGGCGTCCACGAAGGACTGCGCGGTGACCGGCTCGTCGTTGCTGAACTTCCAGCCGTCCTTCAGCGTGATCGTGAAGTTCTGGCTGTCGGTCGTCTCGATCTTCTCGGCGAGCATGTTCTTGGCCTCGCCGGTCTTCGGGTCGTACCGCTTCAGACCCCGGAAGAGCATGTCGAGGACCTTGCCGCCCTGCACCTCATTGGTGTTGGCCGGCTCCAGCGGGTTCTGCGGGTCACCCCAGGAGGAGCTGACGATTCCCGCGGCCCCGCCCCCGCCGCTGTCGCTTCCGCCGCCGCAGGCCGTCGCCGCGAGGGCGACGGCCACCGCACATGCGGCCCACTTGGCGTGGGTGGCTCCGCGCATGGAGTGCCTCCTACTGGGTCCCAAGATTCACTTGGGGCCAATGTCACCCCATGAGGGGTTCCGTGCACTCATGGTTGGACCGATTGCACCCGCTCGCCGAGCGCCTGTCACCCCTGCGAGTGCAAAGGGAGCTCCCAGGTGTCGACCGCGTAGTGCAGCGCCATGCCGTGCGCCTCGTACAGCGCCAGCGCGCCGGTTTCGTTGTGGGTGTCCACGCCGAGACCCAGGGTGTCGCGGCCGCGCGCCGCGTGGGCGGCGAAGCCGTGGCGCAGCAGGTACGCGCCGATGCCGCGGCCGCGCAGGTCCTCCCGTACGCCGAGGTGGCTGATCCAGGCCATGCTGGTGCGGTCGTCGCGGGTCAGCAGGACCCCGACGTCACCGTGGCCGGGCAGGGCGGCGATCCAGACCAGCGACCAGTCCAGGCGCCGGCCGTCGATGTGGTCCAGCCAGGGCTCGTACGGGCGCGCCACGTGGCCGTGGTGCGCGGTGAAGGTCTCCTCGATCAGGGCGTGGGCCCGGCGGCGGTCGGCCGCGTCGGCTCCGCAGTGGCGCAGGGTGAGTCCGGCGGGCGGGGCCGGGGCAACGGCGGCGGCCTCGTCGAGCGCTCGGGTCATCACCTGGTAGCGGCGTACGCTGCGGTAGCCGCGGGCGGCGAGGAGGCCGAGGTCGAGGGTGGGCTCCGCGTTGAGCTGGAGCCGCAGCCGGCCCTCCCGCTCCCCGCCGTTCATCACGTGGGCCCGGGCCTCCATCAGCTCCAGCAGCCGGGCGGCGGCCTCGTCGTGGCCGGGCAGCACGTAGTGGTCGCAGTCGATGCGGCCCGGCCCCGAGTCGGCCCAGACCAGGCCGTAGGCGACGAGCCGTCCGTCGGCGAAGGCGAGCCAGGAGTCGGCGGCGAGGTCGACGTCGGGGTGCAGGAGGTCGGCCTCGACGGTACCCAGGTCGGTCTCCGGGCGGCCGATCTCGAACACGTCCACGGCGTTGAGCAGGGCGCAGACGTCCGCGGCGTCCCCGGGCCCGGCGGGCCGTACGGTCAGCGTGATGGGCATCGGCCCACTCTCCCCCCGCGCGGCGGGCGGGTGCAACCGGCTTTCCCGCCGCGGAGGTACGGGCGTACGGGCATAGGGGCATACGGGGGCGAACGCCAGGACGCCCGGCACCGGAGAGATCCGGTGCCGGGCGCCCTGGGCGGTACGCCTGCGCGGGGGTCAGACGGCCAGGACGGCCTTCTCCTCGGCGAAGTGGCACGCAGACTCGTGCGCGGCCGGGGTGTCCACGCCCTGGAAGCGCTGCGGGATCGCCAGCAGGGGCTCCTCCGTCGAGCACTTCTCCTCGGCCTTCCAGCAGCGGGTGCGGAAGCGGCAGCCCGAGGGCGGGTTGGCCGGGGAGGGGACGTCACCGGTCAGGATGATCCGGTCGCGGTGGGCGCGGGCCTCCGGGTCCGGAACCGGCACGGCGGAGAGCAGCGCCTGGGTGTAGGGGTGCGTCGGGTGCTCGTAGATCTCGGCGTCGGAGCCGATCTCGGCCATCTTGCCGAGGTACATGACGCCCACGCGGTCCGAGATGTGCCGGACGATCGACAGGTCGTGCGCGATGAAGAGGTAGGAGAGGTTGAACTCGTCCTGGAGCTTCTCCATCAGGTTGATGACCTGGGCCTGCACCGACACGTCGAGCGCGGAGACCGGCTCGTCGCAGATGATGATCTCCGGGTTGAGCGCGAGGCCGCGGGCGATGCCGATGCGCTGGCGCTGACCGCCGGAGAACTGGTGCGGGTACCGGTTGATGTACTCCGGGTTGAGGCCCACGACGTCCAGGAGCTCCTGGACCTTGCGGCGCCGGTCGCCCTTGGGAGCCACCTCGGGGTGGATCTGGAACGGCTCGCCGATGATGTCGCCGACCGTCATGCGCGGGTTCAGCGAGGTGTACGGGTCCTGGAACACCATCTGGATGTTGCGGCGGACGGCCTTGAGGGCCTTGCCGGACAGCTTGGTGATGTCCTCGCCCTTGTAGAAGACCTCGCCGGCGGTCGCCTTCTCCAGGCTCATCAGCAGCTTGGCGACGGTGGACTTGCCACAGCCGGACTCGCCGACGATGCCGAGGGTCTCGCCCCGGTAGAGGTCGAAGGAGACGCCGTCAACTGCCTTGACCGCGCCGACCTGCTTCTTGAGCAGGACACCCTGGGTCAGCGGAAAGTGCTTGACCAGGTTGCGGACCTGGAGGATCGGCTCGCGCTCGGGGGCGTTTTTGGTGAGCTCAGCCATGGATCTGCTCCTTCCAGAAGTGGCACGCGCTGGTGCGGCCGGCCATCTCGGTGCCGTCCTGCTCGGTCACCGGGTGCAGAACCGGCACGTCGGTGCGGCAGATGTCCTGCGCCTTCGGGCAGCGCGGGTTGAAGGCGCAACCCGAGGGGATGTTCAGCAGGTTGGGCGGCAGGCCCTTGATGGCGTAGAGCTCCTGGCCCTTCTGGTCCAGACGCGGGATCGAGTCCAGCAGACCGCGGGTGTACGGGTGCGCCGGACGCTTGTAGATCTCGTGGACCGGGGCGTTCTCGACGATCCGGCCGCCGTACATGACGGCGATCTTGTCCGCGACGTCGGCGACGACGCCGAGGTCGTGGGTGATCAGGATCAGACCCATGTTCATCTCGCGCTGGAGCTCCGCGAGCAGGTCCATGACCTGGGCCTGGACCGTCACGTCGAGAGCCGTGGTGGGCTCGTCGGCGATGATCAGGTCGGGCTCCAGGGCCATCGCCATGGCGATCATGATGCGCTGGCGCATACCGCCGGAGAACTGGTGCGGGTAGTCACCCACGCGCGCCCTGGCGGCGGGGATCTTCACCCGGTCCATCAGCTCGATGGCCTTGGCGGTGGAGTCCTTCTTGGACATCCCGCGGTGCACGCGGAACATCTCGCCGAGCTGGGCGCCGACGGTGTGCACCGGGTTCAGCGAGGACAGCGCGTCCTGGAAGATCATGGCGATCTTCTGGCCGCGGACCTTGCGGAACTCCTCGGCCGGGAGCCTCAGCAGGTCGGTGCCCTGGAAGAGGATCTCGCCGGACGGGATCCGGCCGGGGGGCATGTCCAGGATGCCCATGATGGCCTGCGCCGTCACGGACTTGCCGGAACCCGACTCGCCGAGGACGGCGAGGGTCTCGCCGGCGTTCACGGAGTAGGAGACTCCGTTGACCGCCTTGGCGACACCGTCGCGGGTGTGGAACTCGACGTGCAGGTCTCGCACTTCGAGCAGGGGGATGTCCTCCGGCGCCGAACGGGGCGCGGGGACATTCGAGGTCTTGTCGATGATGGTCAACGTACGCCCTTCCTCAGCGCAGCTTCGGGTCGAGGGCGTCGCGGACCGCGTCGCCGACCATGATGAACGCGAGCACGGTGATGCTCAGCGCGGCGGCCGGGAACAGCAGCACGTGGGGAGCCTGCAGCCAGCGGACGGAAGCGTCGCTGACCATGAGGCCCCAGGAGATCTCCGGAGGCTGGACGCCGATGCCGAGGTACGACAGGGCCGCCTCGGCGGAGATGTACACACCCAGGCTGATCGCGCCGACCACGATGACGGGGGCGACGGCGTTCGGCAGGATGTGCCGGGTCGTGATGCGCAGGGTGCCGGCGCCGAGGGCGCGGGCGGCCATCACGTAGTCGTTGTTCTTGTTCGCCAGGACCGAGGACCGCATGATGCGGTAGATCTGCGGCCAGCCCAGGGTGGCGAGGACCAGGGAGACGGTCCAGGCGTTGCCCTTGAGGCCGGACATGATCAGCATGCCGCCGAGGAGCAGCGGAATGGCGAAGAAGATCTCGGTGAAGCGGGACAGGATGCTGTCGACGATGCCGCCGGCCCAGCCGGCCACCAGGCCGAGCGCGCCGCCGACGACGATCACCAGGGTCGTGGTGGTGACACCGACGATGACCGAGTTCCGGGCCGCCCACACCGTACGGGTGTAGATGTCGCAGCCCTGGATGTCGAAGCCGAACCAGTGGTCCGCGCTCGGGGTCTTGAGCGAGTTCTGCAGGGTGCAGGCGGTCCCCTCGAAGGGGCTGCCGTCGGTGAACCACTGCGGCACCACGGACAGCACCAGCATGACCAGCACCAGGAACGCACCGATCAGGAAGATCGGGTTGCGGCGCAGGTCGTACAGGGCGTCGGACCAGAGGCTGGCCTCGCGGTCCTTCTTCTTGCCGGACTTGGGAGCCTGGGCGGGCGCGGTGCTCGCGGAGGAGGTCCCTGCGGCGGTCTGGGTGTCGGGCAACTCGTCCCCCACCGTAGTCGTGTCACGCATAGCGGATCCTCGGGTCGAGCACGGCGTAGAGCAGGTCCACGACCAGGTTGGCGATGAGGTACACGAGGACGAGGAGGGTGACGACACCCACCACGACGACGCCCTGCTTCTGGTAGACGTACATCGCCAGCGTGCCGCCGATGCCGTGGATGTTGAAGATCTTCTCGGTGATGACCGCACCGCCCATGAGGGAGCCGAGGTCCGCACCGAGGAAGGTCACGATCGGGATCAACGCGTTGCGCAGCGCGTGGTTCACGACGACGCGGCGGCGGGGCAGGCCCTTCGCGGTGGCGGTGCGCACGTAGTCGGCGCGCATCGTCTCCATCAGGCTGGTACGGGTCAGTCGGGCCACGTACGCGAGCGAGGTCGAGGCGAGCACGAAGGCCGGGAGGAGGTACGCCCGGATGCCGTCGGACTCGTTGAAGGAGACGGGGAAGAAGTCGATTCCCCAGCTGTTCTTGAGCTGGACGCCCAGCGTCAGCTGGAGCACGAAGCCGGTGACGAACACCGGGATCGAGATGACCATCAGCGTGGAGATCAGCACCAGTTGGTCGATGAACTTGCCCCGGCGCAGCGCGGCCATGACGCCCGCCGCGACGCCGACGACGGCCTCGATGACGAACGAGATCAAGGCCAGGTTGATCGTGTACGGGAAGGCCTCGGTGATGAGGTCGAGAACCTTGCGGCCCTGCAGGGTCTCACCGAAATCGCCCTGGAACAGGCCCGTGAAGTAGTTCCAGTACTGGAGCAGGAACGGGTCGTCGAGGTGGTATTTGTCGCGCAGCATCGCGGCGACGATCGGGTCGGCCTTCTTGTCGCCCGCGAGCGCCTGAATGGGGTCGCCAGGCAGGAAGAAGCACAACCAGTAAATGAGGAGCGTGGCGCCGATCAGTACAGGGATCGCCTGTATGAGGCGGCGGATGAGGTAGCGGCCCATCAGACCTCCAAGCAGAAGAACAGGGGGAAGGGGCAGGCAGGCGGAATCCTGATTCCGCCTACCCGCCCCCGGTGTCCCCTTGGTGAAGAGGGGTGTTAGTTGAGCTCGACGTTCGCCAGGTCCATACGGCCCTGCGCGTCGACCTCGACGTTCTTCACGGTCTTGGAGTAGGCCGAAGAAGACATGTAGGTGAAGACCGGGATGTACGGAAGGTCCTTGATGATCACGTCATCGGCCTTCTGGTACAGCTTCAGCCCCTCGGCGGCGTCGGTGGCCGTGTCGGCCTGCGCCATGAGGCCCTCGAACTCCTCGTTGACGTAGCCGCCGTAGTTGGAGCCGTTCTCGATCGCGACCTTCGAGAAGATCGGACGCAGGTAGTTCTCCGCCGCCGGGTAGTCCATGGACCAGCCCATGCGGAAGGCGCCCTTGTACTTCTTCGCCTGGAGGTCGTCCAGCATGTCACCGAACTTGGTGAACGGCTTGGCGGTGACCTCGATGCCGAGGTTCGCCTTCAGCTGGTTGGCGACGGCCTCGATCCACTCCTTGTGGCCGCCGTCGGCGTTGTAGCCGATCTCCAGCTTGGCGCCCGGGAGGCCACCCGCCTGGGTGTAGAGCTCCTTGGCCTTCGCCGGCTGGTAGGTCGCGACCTCGCCCAGCGCGCCCTTGCGGTAGCCCGGGATGATCGGGCTGATGAAGTCGTCCGCCGGCTTGCGGGTGCCGTTGAAGATGGTCTTCGCGATGGTTTCCCGGTCGATGGCCATGGAGATCGCCTTGCGGATCTCCACCTTGCCGAAGGCTTCCGGGTTGGTGGCGATCGGGAGACCGATGTAGCCGACAGCCGACTCGGGCTTGTAGATGTAGCGGTCGCCGAACTCCTGGGAGACGGTCGCCAGCGCCGAAACGGGGAGCTTGTCGACGATCTGGATGGTGTCGGCGCGCAGGTCGTTGTACGCCGTGTCCAGGTTGTCGTAGATCTTGAAGGTGACGCCGTCGAGCTTGGCGCGACCCTCGGCCGGGTACTTGTCGTACTTCTTGACCTTGATCTGCTTGTTGTGCTCCCAGGCGCCGTCCATCTGGAAGGGGCCGTTGCCGATCGGGGACTCGCCGAACTTCTTCGGGTCGGCCTCGAAGGCGGCGGGCAGCGGGTAGAAGGCGGTGTAACCCAGCATCGTCTTGAACTGGGAGAACGGGGCCTTCAGCGTGACGGTGAAGGTCTTCTCGTCGACGACCTTCAGGCCCTTGAGCTCGGTGGCCGTGGGCTTCTTCTCCTTGCCCGGAGCCAGCTCCTGGGAACCCTCGATCTTGTCGAAGAAGGGCAGGCTCTCCGCGGCGTTGTCCTGGTTCGCGCCCCAGTTCCACGCACGGACGAAGGACTTGGCGTCGACCTTCTCACCGTTGTGGAAGGTGTAGCCGTCCCTGATCTTGATCGTCCAGGTCTTCGAGTCCGTGGTCTCGATGGACTCGGCTACCGCGAGCTTCGGCTCGTTGGTCTTGTTGTCGTACTTGACCAGACCGGTGAAGACCGCGTTCAGGACCTCGGCACCCTCGGTCTCGGCCGTGTTCTGACCCACCAGGCCGTGCTGCGGCTCGCCGAGCACCACGGTGATGTTGCCGCCGGACTTGCCGCCGGACTTCGAGTCGCTACTGGTGCTGCAAGCCGTCGCGGCCATGGCCACGATGACGGCACCCACGACCCACTTGGCGCTCGTTGCTCCGCGCATGGGTAATTGCCTCCTCAGGAGTCACTGTCGATACGTGAAGGGAACCGGCCCCGCTGACACCCCTGACAGCGAAATCCGGGCCCATCGTGTGTGCTCGTGAGTCGACGCTCCCCACAGCGTGTGACCCATTGACCCGAGCTCAATGGAGCCATCCTCAGGGAAGCCATGACCGTAAACCACACTTAAGTGGTCTCGTTTTCACAACATCGTCTTGTGTCGAAAACCCGAAATCCGGACAAACGGATAGGAGACAGACACGTGCGAAACGGACGGTTAGCTCACCTTCCGGAGTGTCACGGTCGGTATGCGGACACCTGAACGTATAAATCCGCTTGACAAAAGCGAACAGCCCTTCCCGTCACAGAGTCCGTGACGGGAAGGGCTGTTGCGGGGTGAGGCGGTTTGCTACTTGGCGGACTTGGCGCGCGACGCGGTGCGCGAGCGGTCCTTCTGGTCCAGGACGACCTTGCGGATGCGGACCGCCTCCGGGGTCACCTCGACGCACTCGTCGTCGCGGCAGAACTCCAGGGACTGCTCAAGGGAAAGCTTGCGGGGCGGCACCACGTTCTCGGTGTTGTCCGCGGAAGCCGCACGCATGTTGGTGAGCTTCTTCTCCTTGGTGATGTTCACGTCCATGTCGTCGGAGCGCGAGTTCTCGCCGACGATCATGCCCTCGTACACCTCGGTGCCGGGGTCGGTGAACAGGACGCCGCGCTCCTGCAGGTTGATCATCGCGAACGGCGTGACCGAGCCCGAGCGGTCCGCGACCAGCGAACCGTTGTTACGGGTGACCAGCGGGCCGAACCACGGCTCGTGACCCTCGTGGATGGAGTGGGCGATGCCGGTACCGCGCGTGCCCGTGAGGAACTCCGTACGGAAGCCGATGAGACCGCGCGACGGGACGACGAACTCCATGCGGACCCAGCCGGAGCCGTGGTTCGACATGTTGTCCATGCGGCCCTTGCGGACGCCCATGAGCTGCGTGACCGCGCCCATGTGCTCCTCGGGAACGTCGATCGTCATGCGCTCGACCGGCTCGTGCACCTTGCCGTCGATCTCCTGCGTGACCACCTGCGGCTTGCCGATGGTCAGCTCGAAGCCCTCGCGGCGCATCTGCTCGACCAGGATGGCGAGCGCGAGCTCACCACGGCCCTGGACCTCCCAGGCGTCCGGGCGCTCGGTGTCGAGGACGCGGAGCGAGACGTTACCGACCAGCTCGCGGTCCAGACGGTCCTTGACCTGGCGGGCGGTGACCTTGCGGTCCTTGACCGCGGACTTGGCGTCCGCGCCCTTGCCGCTGCCGCCACGGCCGACCATCGGGGAGGTGTTCGTACCGATGGTCATGGAGATGGCCGGCTCGTCCACCGAGATCAGCGGAAGGGCGATCGGGTTCTCCGGGTCGGCCAGGGTCTCGCCGATCATGATCTCGGGGAAGCCGGCGACCGCGCAGATGTCACCCGGGCCCGCCACCTCGGCCGGCTTGCGGGTGAGCGCCTCGGTCATCATCAGCTCGGTGATGCGGACGTTGGACATCGAGCCGTCACGCTTGATCCACGCGACGGTCTGGCCCTTGCGCAGCTCGCCCTGCTCGACGCGGACGAGCGCGATGCGGCCGAGGAAGTTGTCGGCGTCCAGGTTGGTGACGTGGGCCTGGAGGGGCGCCTCCTCGTCGTACACCGGGGCGGGGACGTGCTCCAGGATGGTGGAGAAGAACGGCTCCAGGCTGTCGCTGTCGGCCGGGACGGTGCCGTCCTCCGGCTTGGTCAGCGAGGCAACGCCGTCACGGCCGCAGGCGTAGACGATCGGGAACTCGATCTGGTCCTCGTCCGCGTCCAGGTCCAGGAAGAGGTCGTACGTCTCGTTGACGACCTCGTCGATCCGGGAGTCCGGGCGGTCGGTCTTGTTGATGCAGAGGATGACCGGCATCTTCGCCTGCAGGGCCTTGCGCAGGACGAAGCGGGTCTGGGGCAGCGGACCCTCGGAGGCGTCCACCAGCAGAACGACGGCGTCCACCATCGACAGACCGCGCTCGACCTCACCACCGAAGTCGGCGTGGCCGGGGGTGTCGATGATGTTGATCGTGATCGGGGCCCCGCCGTCCTTGGGGTGATACTTCACCGCCGTGTTCTTGGCGAGGATCGTGATGCCCTTCTCACGCTCCAGGTCGTTCGAGTCCATCATGCGGTCGTCGAGGTGCTGGTGGGCGGCGAAGGCACCGGCCTGCTTGAGCATGGCATCGACGATGGTCGTCTTGCCATGGTCGACGTGGGCGACGATGGCGACGTTACGGATGTCGTGGCGCGTGGGCACTTCGGCGCTTCTCCCGGGATCGTGGATGGCGACGCGTACGGCCTGGCACGCGCGCCTCGACCGGGCGAAAACCTGCCACGGCCTTACCCCATCGTACGTCGCGTGGCGGGAACCGCCTGCCGGGGGGTCTGTCAAGAGGCCGGACGAATGAGCAGAGCCGGATGCGGGGTGGGGGGTCCCGGCTCTGGGTGAAGCCTGTGTTCATGCGGGTCAACGGGCATCCACGACCTTGCCCGCCGGCGATCCGGCGGGCAAGGGACTTGAGTCACATCTGAGCTTGCGGGGCGCAGGTCAACCTGTCTGGCACCTGTTTGTCACTACTTCTTCTTCTCGGCCTTCCCGGCGTCCGCCGCGGTCGGCGGCTTCTTCCAGCCGATGTCCTGGAACCGGGGGGCGCCGAGGCCGAAGGCGCCCGCGTTGGCCAGCGAGGGCTTTACGGCGACCAGCTCGGGGCGCTGGTAGAGCGGGATGGATCCGGCGGCGGCCCAGATGCGGGCGTCCGCCTTGCGCATCAGCTCGCGGGACTCGTCCTCGTCCAGCTCGGACACCGCCTCGTCGAAGAGCTGGTCGATGTGGTCGGTGCCGACGCGGGTGTAGTTCTGTTCGACGAGGAGCGAGCCGTCGGCGGCCGGCTCCGGCTTGGCGAAGATGGGGCGGGCGTCGGTGGCGGGGTAGGCGGTCGCCGGCCAGGAGTAGAGGGCCAGGTCGTACTGGCCCGAGGCGATGTGGTCCTTGAAGAAGCTCTCGTCGGCCACCTTGGTCAGCTCGGTGTTCACGCCGACCTTCTGGAGCATCTGGGCGATCCGCTCGGCGACCGTGCGCAACGACTCCGAGCCGGGGCCCGAAGGCAGGACGAAGCGCAGGGTGAGCGGCTTGCCGTCCTTGGCGAGCATCGAGCCGGAGGTACGGACGGCCTGCTTGGCCGGGGCCGGGCTGACCGGGGCGGGTCCGGCCGCCGGCTCGGCGTCCCGGGCCGGGCTGCGCTTGCCGTCGTCGACGGCGTCGGCCGCCGCCGCCGTCTCGGCCTGGGTGAGGATCAGGGCCCGCTGCTGCGCCGCCATCGGGGCGGGGGCCAGTACCGGGGAGGGCTGGGCGCCCTGGGCGAAGCGGTCGGCGTCGACGATCTCCCCGTCGGATGCGTAGAGCCCCTCGGGGAGGTCCGAGCCCATGAGGCTCTCCGGACCCTCGTGGTCGCCGATGTGGAAGCGCCGCGCCGCGGGCCTGGCCGCCAGGGGTCCGGCGACGAGTCCGGCGAGCGGTCCGGAGGCGGGCTTGCCCGCCGCCGGACCGGCCGCCGCCGGCCTGCCCGCCGTCGGGGGCTTGTCGTCGCCGTTGCGCTCGTCGTCCTGGCCGACGATGTAGAGGCCGTCGTTGCCGGTGCCCGGCCCCGACGGGGTCTTCGAGTCGTCCGCCGCCTTCTCGTTCTCCGGGCCCGCCTTCGCGCCGGCCGGCTGGGTGAGCTTGCCGCCCCGGCGCCAGCCCGCGTCCGCGAGCAGCGCCTGGGCCGCCTGGGTGTCCTGGCCGCCGAGGGCGTCGCTGTTGTCGGCGTACGCCCGCTGCCCGGCCAGTGCCACGTGGCTGCCGACGGGGTTCGCCGGGAGGCCGAGGGGCTTCAGTACGATCTCGGCCAGCGTCCGGCGGTCCAGCGCCCGGGCCACCGCCCGGCGCACCCGCTCGTCCGAGAGGGGCCCGGAGGCGCCGTTCAGCGCGAGCTGGGTGTAGGCCGGCTCCAGGGACTTGCGCACGGTGAAGGCGCGCAGGCCCTGCTGCTCGGCGGCGTACTTCTTCACCGCGTCGGCGTTCTTCTGACGGGTCTCCTGCTCCGTCTTGGCGACGCCCTCGTCGGCGCCGAAGGCCCGCGCCCACGACAGCGTGGCCTGCGCCGCCGACAGGGAGGCGGCCGGGCCGTGCGAGCCGCCCGCGTGTCCGGCGTCGCGGTGGGCCAGCGTGATCCGGTCGGCGACCGCGCGGTCGACCTCCGCGAGGTCCACCTTCCCGGCCGCCAGCGCCGCGGGCCGCTCGGAGCGGGGCACGGCGGTCAGGATCAGGGAATCCAGCTTGGCCGGACGGCCCCACCAGCGCGGGTTGCGGGTCAGGGCGGCGGTGCCGGTCTTCTTGTCGATGGCCCCGAGGCCGAAGGGTCCGGCGGTGACCTTCAGGGTGCCGCGCGCCCCCTCGTTGAAGGCGTCCGGGGTGCCGGTGACCTGCTTGGGGTAGAGCGGGCTGAAGAGGGAGCGCCAGTCCGCGTACGGCTTGACGAAGGTGACCTTGACCTCCAGGTCGGTCTTGCCGCGCTCGATCTTCTCGATCCGCTCGTAGCCGGCGTTGCGCGCCGTCCAGTACGCCGAGTCCTTGCCGTTCAGGGCCCGCCACTGCGCCACGAAGTCGGCCGCGCCGATCTCCCGGCCGTCGCTCCACACCGCCTGCTGGTTCAGCTTGTAGACGACGACCTGCTTGGGCTCCCGCGCGACGACCTCCGCCTTCTCCAGGTAGTCGGGATTGGCCACCGGCCGCCCCTTGGCGTCCAGGACGAACAGCTGCGGCAGCACCGCCCCGGCGATGCGGGTGGTGGTCGCGTCCGCGTCCGCCTGGAAGGTGTTCAAGGTGTCCGGGAGGGTGTCCACGGCCCAGCGCAGCACGCCGCCGTCGGCCACCTTCTCGCGGGCCGTGGTCGCGATGTCCTGGCCCGCGGCGGCCGGGCCGCCCTCGTCTTCACCCGCACCACAGCCCGCGAGCAGCGGCAGTGCGAGGACTCCCGAGGTGAGGAGCGCCAAGGACCTGCGCCTTCTCTGGGACATGGGTGGTACCTCCGGGGCAGGGCGTGGGGGAGCTTGATCACGTTCGGCGGTATATGGAGCTGATCACACTGGATGTCGAAACCCACTGAAATCGACGGGCCGCCGCACCCCTCGCACCGGCCCCACGCCACGCCGCGAACCCCACCCGTGCGGACCAATCCCGCTTGCGCGGCGGACCTGCGTTCCCCCGGGAGAGGGATGAGAATGGGGTGCAGGGAGGGGCGCACGTTTCACGCCTGCGCGCCCGCAATTCCTGCACGTCCCTTCACAACCGGGGACGGGAGGCGCGACACTCGCAGGCGCACATGAGCGTTGCCACCGCACCTGCGGAAGTGAGGGCAAATCATGTCCCTGCAAGACGACCTGAGTGCCGTACGGCGCAACCTGGACGAGCTGACCCGCAAGGTCGAGCAGCTGGAACAGCAGGCGAAACGGCAGAAGCCGACGCCGCCCGCGCCGGATCCGTCCCGGATGGTGACCATCCCGGACACCCCGTACGACAACGCGCTGTGGACGGACACCGACGACGAGGGCCTGGGCGCGCGCGACCGCCACGCCCCCTGACGCCGGCCACCCCCGCCCGAGCCGCGGACCCGCTCCCCCATCTGGCCCGGCCGCCGTCCACGGCGGCCGGGTCTCCTGGGCCACCCCTCATCACTCCACCCGGAGTCCCTCTTGGCCACAGGCACGGACTTGCCACCCTCCAACCGGCCCCGGCAGCGGCCCGACGGCGTCCACGACGCCTCCCGGGCCGCCATCGCGGCCCGGCACCTGCGGACGGACCGGTGGTGGCTGGCCCCCGCCGGCACCGCTGCCGGGCTGCTCGCCTTCATCGTCTACTCGACCTGGCGGGCCTTCGCCAACGCCGACTACTACGCGGCCCCTTACGTCTCGCCCTTCTACTCCCCGTGTCTCGCGGAGAACTGCGAGACGATGCGCGGCGGCCCGAACCTCGACCTGTTCGGCTCCTGGTGGGGCCTGTCGCCCGCCCTGCTGATCCTGGTCTTCCCGCTCGGCTTCCGGCTGACCTGCTACTACTACCGCAAGGCCTACTACCGGGGCTTCTGGGCCTCGCCGCCCGCCTGCGCCGTCGCCGAGCCGCACGCCTCGTACACCGGTGAGACCCGCTTCCCGCTGATCCTCCAGAACATGCACCGGTACTTCTTCTACGCCGCACTGCCGGTCGCGGGCATCCTCACGTACGACACCGTGCTGACCTTCCGCAACGACCGCTACGAGTGGGGCCACATGGGCCTCGGCACCCTGCTGTTCGTCACCAACATCGTGCTGATCTGGGCGTACACGCTGTCCTGCCACTCCTGTCGGCACATCATGGGCGGCCGCCTGAAGCACTTCTCCAAGCACCCCGTGCGCTACCGCCTGTGGGGATGGGTCAGCCGCCTCAACTCCCGCCACATGCTCCTGGCGTGGGCCTCGCTGATCAGCGTCGCCCTGTGCGACCTGTACGTGTACCTGCTGGCCAGCGGCGCCTTCACCGACCCGAGGATCTTCTGAGATGGCTCAAGTGGAACGGCAGCAGTGGGACGTGGTCGTCGTCGGCGCGGGCGGCGCCGGCCTGCGGGCCGCGATCGAGGCCCGGGAGCGGGGCGCCCGTACGGCCGTGATCTGCAAGTCCCTCTTCGGCAAGGCCCACACGGTGATGGCGGAGGGCGGGATCGCCGCCTCCATGGGCAACGTCAACGAGGGCGACAACTGGCAGGTGCACTTCCGCGACACGATGCGCGGGGGCAAGTTCCTCAACCAGTGGCGGATGGCGGAGCTGCACGCCAAGGAGGCCCCGGACCGGGTCTGGGAGCTGGAGACCTGGGGGGCGCTCTTCGACCGCACGCCCGACGGGAAGATCTCCCAGCGCAACTTCGGCGGTCACGAGTACCCGCGCCTCGCGCACGTCGGCGACCGGACCGGCCTGGAGCTGATCCGCACCCTCCAGCAGAAGATCGTCCAGCTCCAGCAGGAGGACTTCAAGGAGTACGGGGACTACGAGGCGCGGCTCAAGGTCTTCCAGGAATGCACGGTCACCCGGGTCCTGAAGGACGGGGGGAAGGTCTCGGGGGCCTTCTGCTACGAGCGCGAATCCGGGCGGTTCTTCGTCCTGGAGGCCCCCGCGGTGGTGCTGGCCACGGGCGGGATCGGGAAGTCCTTCAAGACCACCTCGAACTCCTGGGAGTACACGGGCGACGGCCACGCGCTGGCGCTGCTCGCGGGCGCGCCCCTGCTGAACATGGAGTTCGTGCAGTTCCACCCGACGGGCATGGTCTGGCCCCCGTCGGTGAAGGGCATCCTCGTCACCGAGTCGGTCCGCGGCGACGGCGGGGTGTTGCGCAACTCCGAGGGCAAGCGGTTCATGTTCGACTACGTCCCGGACGTCTTCAAGGAGAAGTACGCCGAGTCGCAGGAGGAGGGCGACCGCTGGTACGAGGACCCGGACCACAACCGGCGCCCGCCCGAGCTGCTGCCCCGCGACGAGGTGGCCCGGGCCATCAACTCCGAGGTCAAGGCGGGCCGCGGATCCCCGCACGGCGGGGTCTTCCTGGACGTGTCCACCCGGATGCCCGCGGAGCGGATCCGCCGCCGGCTGCCGTCGATGTACCACCAGTTCAAGGAGCTGGCGGACGTGGACATCACCGCCGAGCCGATGGAGGTCGGCCCGACCTGCCACTACGTGATGGGCGGGATCGCGGTCGACTCGGACACCGCCGCCACGGTCGGGGTCCCGGGGCTGTTCGCCGCCGGCGAGGTCGCGGGCGGTATGCACGGCTCGAACCGCCTCGGCGGCAACTCCCTCTCCGACCTGCTGGTCTTCGGCCGCCGGGCCGGGCTGCACGCGGCGGGGTACGCCGCCGGGGAGGCGGGCCGGCTCCCGGTCGTGGACCAGGCCCGGGTGGACGAGGCGGCCGCGGAGGCGCTGGCTCCGTTCCACGCCGCCGAGGGCGCGGAGAACCCGTACAGCCTCCACCAGGAACTCCAGACGACCATGAACGACCTCGTGGGGATCATCCGCCGCGAGGGCGAGATGGCCGAGGCGCTGGAGAAGCTCGCGACCCTGCGCGTACGGGCGTCGCGGGCAGGGGTCGAGGGGCACCGGCAGTTCAATCCGGGCTGGCACCTGGCCCTGGACCTGCGGAACATGCTGCTGGTCAGCGAGTGCGTGGCCCGCGCGGCCCTGGAGCGCACCGAGAGCCGCGGCGGCCACACCCGGGAGGACTGCCCGGCCATGGAGCGGTCCTGGCGCCCGGTGAACCTGCTGTGCCGGCCGGTGGACCCCGCTCCCGCGGACGGGGGCGAGGGAGCCCGGATCGAGCTGACCCGCGTCCGCACCGACCCCATCCGACCCGACCTGCTCGCGCTCTTCGAGAAGGAAGAGCTGGTCAAGTACCTCGCCGAAGAGGAGCTCTACGAGTGACTACCTACGATGCCGCGTTCAGGATCTGGCGGGGCGACGCGGAGGGCGGCGAGCTGCGGGACTTCACCGTGGAGGTGCACGACGGGGAAGTGGTCCTGGACATCGTCCACCGGCTCCAGGCCACCCAGGCCTCGGACCTCGCGGTGCGCTGGAACTGCAAGGCGGGCAAGTGCGGTTCGTGCAGCGCGGAGATCAACGGACGGCCGCGGCTGCTGTGCATGACGCGCATGTCCACCTTCGACCGGGCCGAGACCATCACCGTCACCCCGCTGCGCGCCTTCCCGATCGTCCGGGACCTGGTCACCGACGTGTCCTTCAACTACCACAAGGCGCGGGAGATCCCGGCCTTCGTGCCGCCGGCGGGGGTGGCCCCGGGCGAGTACCGGATGCAGCAGGTGGACGTGGACCGCTCGCAGGAGTTCAGGAAGTGCATCGAGTGCTTCCTGTGCCAGGACACCTGCCACGTGGTGCGTGACCACGAGGAGAACAAGACGGCCTTCGCCGGGCCCCGCTTCCTGATGCGGGTGGCGGAGCTGGACATGCACCCCCTGGACGCGGCGGCGGAGAGCGGCCTGGACCGCAAGCGCACGGCCCAGGAGGAGCACGGGCTGGGCTACTGCAACATCACCAAGTGCTGCACCGAGGTCTGCCCGGAGGGCATCAAGATCACCGACAATGCGCTGATCCCGCTGAAGGAGCGGGCCGTGGACCGCAAGTACGACCCGCTGGTCTGGCTGGGCGCCAAGATCCGGCGGCGCAGCGACCCCCTGTAGTTCACTTCGCGGTGGACAATGCCCCCTGGATACGTCATTGACGTGATGTCAGGGGGCTTCGCGGTGCGGGTGGGGGATCAGCTGGCCGGCCGGTACCGGCTGGACCAGCGGCTCGGACAGGGCGGCATGGGCGAGGTGTGGCGGGCCCACGACACCGCGCTGAACCGGGCGGTGGCGGTCAAGGTACTGCTGGAGGCGGCGACGAACGAGGAGCTGGTCGCCCGCTTCCGGCGGGAGGCCACCATCGGGGCGCGGCTCCAGCACCCGGGCATCACGGTGGTGCACGACGTGGGGCAGCAGGACGGCCGGCTCTTCATCGTGATGGAGCTGCTGGCGGGCGAGGATCTGGCATCGGTGCTGGCGCGGGCGAGGGGCGGGCTGCCGGCGGACGTCGCGGTCGGGCTGGCGGCGCAGACCGCCGAGGCGCTGGCCGCCGCGCATGAACAGGCCGTCATCCACCGGGATCTGAAACCCGCCAATCTCTTCCTGCTGCCCGGGGGGCGGCTGAAGATCTGCGACTTCGGCATCGCGCACTCCTCGGACGCGACGGCGGGCTGGACGGTGACCGGGCGGATCTTCGGCAGCCCCCCGTACATGGCCCCCGAGCAGTGGCGGGGCGAGCGGGTGGACGCCCGGTGCGATCTGTACGCCCTGGGGTGCGTGCTGTACGCGCTGCTGAGCGGGGATCCGCCGTACGGACAGGCCGAGGGGCCGTACGTACTGATGCTCCGGCACATCGAGGAGGCCCCGCTCCCGCTGCGCGAGGTGGGCGCGCCGGTGGCGCCGGAGCTGGAGCGGCTGGTGCGGGCGCTGCTCGCGAAGGACCCGGCGGACCGGCCGGAGTCGGCGCTGGCGGTGGCGAAGACCCTGCGCGGGCTGAACGCACCGGGCACGGGGGCCGGGGCCGGGGCCCGTTCCGGGGAGTCGGCGGGCGGGGCGGTCACGGGCGGGACCGCGACGGGGAGCGGGGCCGAGGTCCAGAACGAGACCCGGCCCGAGGCAAAGGGCAAGGCCGGGGCAGGGGTTGGGGACAGGGGCGGCGCCGAGGTCCCGGCCGGAGTCGGGGCTGCGGCCGGCGACGGCGACGGCAGTGTGACCGGCGGCGTGACCGCCGCGGCGCGGGGGGTCGTGGAGGGCTTGCTGCGCGAGGTGGAGGAGACCTTGCGGGCGCTGCCCGCGGACGCGGACGCGCGGGTCGAGGTGCTGGCCGTCGCCGCGGACGCGGCCGCGCGCTTCGACGCGGGACTCGCCGGCCGGCTCCTCGCGGACGCCGAGGTCTGCGCGTGGACGGCCGCGCGGGGCGACGGGGCCCGGGCCGCCCGGCTGCTGACCGCCCTGGCCCGGGACACCGCCGGGCACTGCCCCGCACGGGCGCGGCGGCTGCTGACCGACGCGCAGCAGGCACTGTTCACGGTCTTCGGCGCCGACCGGCGCGGCCCGCTGCTCGCGGTGGCGGAGGAGCTGGCCGGGGTCGCGCCGGAGCACGCCGCGCAGATCGCCGGGTACCACTTCGCGGACGGCCCCGTCGGGAGCCGGCTGCGGGCCCGTGTCGACATGGCCGTTGCCGTGGCCGACCCCTGGAAGGCCGAGCGGCAGCTGTCCGGCATCGAGGACGCGGGCCGGCGCGCGACCGCGACGTACGACATGGTGCTGGCCCTGGCGGCGCGGGACCTGCCCGCCGCCCTGCGGCTCAGCGAGCGGATCGGCTCCGCGGGGGCCCGGCTGCTGGCCCTGTGCCAGGTCACGCGGGACCGCACCGCCGCCGGGGACATGGCGGGCGCGGCGCAGGCGCTCGCCCAGGCCGAGGAGGAACTCCCCCGGGTGCTGCAGGAGCGGGCCTCGTGGTTGCGGGAGGAGGCGGCCCGGCACGCCGAGCGCGGCCTCCTCGTCGAGTCGGAGCGGCTGCTCACCCGCGCCTCGGGCCTGCTCCGCGGTCGGCTGGAGGCGGCCGGAGACGAGAAGGCCGACCACGCGCTGGCCTCGGTCGCGGCGGCCCGGGCCGGCGTGGAGCAGGGCTCCCGGCCGCCGCTTGATCCGGCGCGGGCGCACGAGCGCGCGGAGCGGGCCCGGAGTCTTCCGGAGGCCGCCGAGCGGGCCGGGGCGCTGGCCCGGATCGCCCTGGAGTGCGCGGCGACGGGCACCTCGCCCTGGCTGCCCGAGGCGGTGGCCGATGCGGGCAGCCCGCCGCCGCACGGGACGGCGGTCGCGGTCAGCGCCGGGTCCCGGGTCCGGCGGCCGCCGTGGGTCACGGGCACGCCCGGCGCGCACGCGTGGCGCGCCGATGCCCGGCCGGACGCCCTGTACGCGGCCGGGGACGGCGTGGTGTGGCGGTCGGGGGCCGAGGTGGGCTGCGTACGGGCCGACGTGGGGGCGACCCGCTGGACGGCGTTCGCCGACGAGGGCACCTCCGCGCTGCCGCCCGGCCGGCCGGCGCGGGTGACCTGCCGAGCCGATGCCGGGGCGGTGTACGTGGCCGTGTGGCGCGGGGACGCGGTGCGGCTGGTGGCTCGGGAGCTGCAGGACGGGCGGGTGCGCTGGTGGCGCGACCTGCCGGACGCGCGGCTGGTGCAGGCGGCCGGGAGCATGGTGCTGCACGGCGGGCCCGAGCGGCTGACCGCCCTGAGCGCGGCGACGGGCGAGACCCTGTGGACGCGCAAGGCGCCGCACGACCCGGCCCGGACGCTGACGGTCGGCGGCGAGTGCGTGGTCGTCGTGGACGGTCCGCTGCGGCAGGGGCTGCGCCTGTCGGACGGGGAGCCGCTGTGGTCCTGGCAGCGGGGCAAGGGCTTCGCGCGCGAGGGCGCGTGGCCTTCCGGCGCACCGGCGCACGTACTGGACGGGGACACCGTCCGCGCCGTGGAACAGTCGACCGGCCGGGAGCTGTGGCACGTGGAGGTCGGCACCCCGGCGGCGCGGGTGCTGGCGTGGCACGACACGGTGTACGTGGCCGCTCACCGCCCGGCACAGGGGGACGTGGTGTTCGCGCTGGACGCGGCGACGGGAGCGGTGCGCTGGCAGCGGCCGCTGATCCGGCGCGACGGACCGGACTGCGCCCTCGATCTGCTCGGGGTCCGGCGGGACGGGCTGTACGTGAGGGCCTCGCGCCCGGGCCGGCGCGGACTCCTGGGCAAGGTCGCACCTCCGTTCTTCACGGCCTTGGACCCGGAGACGGGCAGACTTCGCTGGAAGTGGCCGGCCGTCGGTGAGGGGGACGCGGTCCTGATCGGGGACCTCGTGGTGCTGCCCCGTCCGGAGCTGACGGCCATCGCGGTGCCCTGACCGCACGGGCCGGGGCAGGGGTGATCTCCGGGTGCGGGTGCCGAAAACGGCCCATACGCTCCCTATGTGATTCCGCCGAGGAGCAGGCCGAAGAGACTCACCACCGCCGGGATATCCGCACGGGCCGGGCTCGTCCTGGCCGCCGCGCTGCTGGCGCTCGGCGGCTGGGACACGGCCGCGGCGCCACCCGCGCGGGCCGATGATCCCGTGACCCTGTCCCGGCAGGGCCAGATCACCGACCGGGTGGGGGCGCTGGGCGACCGCAAGGCCGCCGTGACCGCCGCCCTGGACAAGCTGTACGCCGACCACAAGATCCAGCTGTTCGTGGCGTACGTACACGATTTCTCCGGCCGCTCCGCGCAGGGCTGGGCCGACGCGACCGCCCAGAAGAACGGCCTCGGCCAAAACGACGTCCTGCTGGCCGTCGGGACCGGGGCCCGGCAGTACGCCTATTCGGCCGATGTCGACTCCGGTTTCACCAGTGCCCAGCTCGCGGACGTCGCGCGGAGCGCCATCGAGCCGGCCCTGAAGCAGAACGACTGGGCGGCCGCGGCCATCGGCGCGGCGGGCGGGTACGGCGCCGTGCTCGGCGGCGAGCCGATCCCGGTGCCCGCCATCACCCCCGGCCCGGCCGACCCCGGAGGCGGGCCGAGCGGTGAGAGCGGCGCCGGGGACTTCGTCCTGCCGGTGGTCGCGGTCGGCGCGGCCGGCGCGCTCGGGGCGTACGCGTACACCCGCCGCAAGCGCAAGGGCGGCGCCGGGGGCCGCGCGACGGGCAACACCGGCCGGGGCGGGCCGGGCGGCGCGCCGGCCCCGCTGCCGCTGCCCGAGCTGGACGCCAAGGCCAAGGCGCTGCTGGTGGAGAGCGACGACGCGATCCGCACCAGCACCGAGGAACTCGGCTTCGCCTCCGCCCAGTTCGGCGACGAGGCGATCGGGACGTTCACGACCGCGGTGGCGTACGCGAAGGACGAGCTGACGGCAGCGTTCCGGTTGCGCCAGCAGCTGGACGACGCGTACCCGGAGGACGACGCCACGCGGCGGCGGATGCTGGACGAGATCGTGGCCCGCTGCACCGAGGCGAACCGGCGGCTCGACGCCGAGTCGGCCGCCTTCGACCGGCTGCGGGACCTGGAGAAGAACGCCCCGCAGGCCCTGACCACGGTGGAGGACCACTTCCGGGCGCTGACGGGCCGTACGACGACGGCGGAGGCGACACTGACCGCGCTGGCCGGGCGGTACGCGGACTCGGCGTCGGCGCCGGTGGCCTCCAACCCCGAACAGGCCAAGGACCGGCTGCTGTTCGCGACGGCCAACCTCGGCGAGGCCCGGGCCGCCGTCGACGCCGGGGAGAACGGCAAGGCGGCCGTGCACGTCCGGGCCGCCGAGGGCGCGGTCGACCAGGCGGCGACCTTGGTCGACGCGGTGGAGCGGCGGGCGCAGGAACTCGCGGAGGCGGCCGGGAAACTGACCGGCGCACTGCACGAGACGGACACGGACCTCGCGGACGCCCGCGGGCTGCTGACCGGCACCGCGGAGGGCTCCTCGACGGCGGATCTGCGCGGCCGGATCAGCCGGGCCGAGTCCGTCCTGGCCGACGTACGCCAGGAGCAGGCGGTCGGCCGGTACGACCCGATCGACGCCCTGCGCCGGGTCGAGGAGGCCGACGCGGCGCTGGACGGGGCCCTGGCCGGAGCGCGCGAGCGCGAGACGGGCCGGCAGCGGGCGACGGCCCTGCTCGACCAGGCCCTGCTCTCGGCCCGCAGCGCGATCGGCGCGGCCACGGACTACATCACCACCACCCGGGGCGCGGTCGCCAGCCAGGCCCGCACCCGGCTGGCGGAGGCGCAGCGCCACCTGGAGCGGTCGACGGCCCTGGCGGTGACGGACCCGCCGGGCGCCCTCTCGGAGGCGCAGCGGGCGGACTCGCTGGCCCGGCAGGCGCAGCAGCTCGCGGAGCAAGACGTACGGGCGTACCAGGACCCGTACGGCGGCAGGCGCTCCGGCGGCGGCCAGGCCGGCGCCGTGCTCGGCGGGATCATCCTCGGCGAGATCCTCCGGGGCGGGGGCGGCGGTTTCGGAGGCGGCTTCGGCGGAGGCGGGAGCGGCGGGGGCCGCGGCCCCGGCAGCTTCGGCGGCGGGGGCACCCGCGGCCGCATGGGCGGCGGCGGCCGCTTCTGACCCCCTCACCCCACTTCACCCCAGGGAGATCGACCATGAGCAAGCAGACCATCCTCGGCCGCGTCACCCAGCTCGCCAAGGCCAACATCAACGCGCTGCTGGACCAGGCGGAGGACCCGCAGAAGATGCTGGACCAGCTGATCCGGGACTACACGAACAACATCTCGGAGGCGGAGCAGGCCGTGGCCACCACCATCGGCAACCTGCGGATGCTGGAGGCGGACCACAAGGAGGACGTGGAGGCGGGCGCCGAGTGGGGCGGCAAGGCCCTCGCGGCGAGCAGGAAGGCCGACGAGCTGCGCGCGTCCGGTGCCACGGCGGACGCGGACAGGTTCGACAACCTGGCGAAGGTCGCGCTGGGACGCCAGATGCAGTCGGAGAAGGAGGCGGCGACGGCGGAGCCGACGATCGCCGCGCAGACCGAGGTGGTCGACAAGCTCAAGTCGGGGCTGGACTCGATGAAGAACAAGCTGACGGAGCTCCAGGCCAAACGCGACGAGCTGGTGGCCCGCGCCAAGACGGCCCAGGCGCAGAACACGATGATGGACGCGGTGAAGAACATCGACGTCATGGACCCCACCAGCGACCTGAACCGCTTCGAGGAGAAGGTGCGCAGGGAGGAGGCCATGGCGATGGGCAAGCAGGAGCTGGCGGCTTCCTCCCTGGACGCGCAGTTCGAGTCCCTGGACGACCTCGGCAAGACCTCGGAGATCGAGGCGAGGCTCGCCTCCCTCAAGGCCACTGCCTAGTGCTGTGGCCGGCGGGGCAGGAGGGCTGGAGGCCAGGAGGGTGGCGGCCAGCCGTACAAGGTCAGCCGTACATGTTCAACAGCTGCTCCGCCGACAGCTCGGCCACCACCGCCGCCGCCGCGCCCGGCAGCGGGAGTTCGAACCAGACGGTCTTGCCCCGGTGGGTTCGCCGCGTGCCCCAGCCCGCCGAGAGCAGGCCGACGAGCTGCAGCCCGCGCCCGCCCTCGTCGGTGTCGCGGGCGCGACGACGCCGCGGCTGGGCGAGGTTGGCGTCCCAGACCTCGCAGACCAGGGTCCGGTCGAGCAGCAGGCGGAGGCGGATCTCCCCCTCCCCGTACCGCAGGGCGTTGGTGACGAGCTCGCTCACCAGCAGCTCCGTGGTGTCCAGCAGGCCCTCCAGGCCCCACGCGGGCAGCTTCGCCCGGGCCAGCTCCCGGGCCCGGCCCACCGACCGGGCCTCGCGCGGCAGCTGCCAGTCCCCCACCGCGTCCACCGGCAGACCCTGGACGCGCGCCATCAGCAGCGCGATGTCGTCCTCGCCGTGGCGGGTGTCGAGGGTGTTCAGGACGTGGTCGCACACGTCCTCCAGCGGCCGCACCGGATCGGCCAGCGCCTCCCGCAGCCCGCGCAGCCCCTCCTCCAGCGGGTGGTCGCGCGATTCGACCAGCCCGTCGGTGTACAGCGCGAGCAGCGCGCCCTCGGGGAGGTCGACCTCGACCTCCTCGAAGGGCTCCCCGCCCACCCCGAGCGGCATCCCGGTCGGTACTTCCAGCAGCAGGGCGGGCCTCGGCTCGCCGCCCTCGTCGGCCGGTTCCACCAGTACGGGCGGCATGTGGCCCGCGTTGGCGATGGTGCAGCGCCGGGTCACCGGGTCGTAGACGGCGTACACGCAGGTGGCGAGGTAGACCTCCGACCGGTCGGCGTCGCGCGAGTGCAGGGCGGCCCGCGAGGCCTGCTGGGAGCCGCCGGGCGCGCCCAGCCCGCGGGCGACCTCGTCCAGGGCGGTCAGCACCTCCGCCGGTTCGAGGTCCAGCAGCGCCAGGGTCCGTACGGCGGTGCGCAGTTCACCCATCGCCACGGCCGCCCGCAGTCCCCGGCCCATCACGTCGCCGACGACCAGCGCCGTACGGTGGCCGGGCAGTTCGATGACGTCGAACCAGTCGCCGCCCACTTCGGTCGCCGCGTTGCCGGGCAGGTAGCGGCAGGCGATGTCGAGGCCGGCCGCCTCGGGGTCGCCGGGAGGCAGCAGGCTGCGCTGGAGTATCAGCGCCCGCTCGTGCTCGCGGCGGTAGAGCCGCGCGTTGTCGATGCACACGGCGGCCCGTGCGGCGAGCTCCACGGCCACCGCCCGGTCGCGTTCGCCGAAGGGCTCGCTGCCCTTGGTGCGGGAGAACTGGGCGAGTCCGACGACGGTGTCGTGGGCCACCATCGGTACGACGAGCGTGGACTGTACGAGGTCCTCGGGCCCGCCGCCGTCGATCAGCCGCGGCCGCGCCGTCCGCAGCGCCAGCGCGCCCGGCGAGGCGGCCGGATACCGGTGGACCTCCCCTACGGAGACCAGCGCGCCCGGACCCGACAGCGGAGCGTCCGACACCGCCGAGGCGAAGGCGACCCGCCGCAGCGGCGCGGACGGCGCCCGCCCGGCGTCCAGGCCGGGAGGCAGGGAGGGTACGCCGGGCCCCTGCGGCCGCGCGGGCCGGTCGTCGTCGCCGAGCAGCAGCCCCTGGTAGAGGTCGACGGCGGCCAGGTCGCAGAAGCCGGGGACGGTGACGTCGAGCAGTTCGCGTGCGGTGGTCTCCAGGTCGAGGGAGTTCCCGATCCGGTGGCCGGCCTCGTTGAGCAGGGCGAGATTGCGCCGGACCCCGGCGGCCTCGCGGGCGGCGAGGTGGCGGCGGGTGACGTCGGTGCCGAGTCCGGCCACGCCGATGGGCCGGCCGGTGCCGCCGTGCACGCGGTAGAGGTTGATGGACCAGTGGCGGTGCTCCCGGCTGCCGGGGGCGGCTCCGGTGATCCGGAGATCGGTGACGGACTCGCCGGTCTCCAGGACCCGGCGCAGGGCATCGGCCATCCGGTCGGCCTCGTGCGCCGGCAGGTAGTCGTGGACGGTGCGGCCGCGGTGCTCCTCCACGGCGCCGCCGAAGACGGTCGCGAAGCGGCGGTTGGCACGCTGCACGGTGAGGTCCGTACCGAAGAGCAGGAAGCCGAAGGGAGATTGACCGAATATGGCCTGCGACGCAGCGAGATCGGATTCGATCCGCCGCAGGGCGCGTACGTCGACGACGACGCACAGCGCGGCCCGCTCGGCGGTCTCGGTCTGGGTGGGCATCACATAGATCTCGGCCACGCCGTGGGCACCCTCACCTCCGGGCAACCGGAAGGGGATCAGGCCGGTCCACTCCTTGCCGTCGAGGATCTCCGCGACCCGGCGGTGTCCGTCGGCGTGCAGTTCGGGCGGCATGAAGGCGTCGACCGGGTCGCGGCCGACGGCCTGCGCGGCGGTCAGCCCGAACAGTTCCTCCGCGCGCAGACTCCACTGGTCGATGAGCCCGTCGGGACCGATCGAAAACGAAGCGACCTTTATGTAGTCATATATCGAGCCAGGCGGGCTGCTGTGCCACAGGGAGTTGTGCCATGTCTCCCCGGGCACACGGGCCTGATGTGCCTGCGCAGGTATCTCGCTCACGCGACCGTCCCCTCCAGCTCACCGCAACCGGACCGGCCATGACCGAAGTATTCAGCACCACGGCCCCGGACGGCACGGCGCTCACGATCACGAAAAGGTCCCGTTAGTTTCCGGCCATGCCGTGTGATCGGCGGCACCCCTTCACCTTGTTACTCACCAGGAAGAGCCAACTCGAACCACACCGTCTTGCCCGACTTCCCGTGCCGGGTCCCCCAGCGCTGTGCCGAGACGGCGACGAGGTGGAGCCCCCGGCCGCCTTCGTCGTCGGGCTTCGCGACGCGTTCGCGGGGCGGATCCGGAAGCGGATCCGAAACCTCCACGAGAAGCGCCGGACCCCCGGGCGGGCCTCCGGCGGCCGGATCGCGCCGTACCAGGCGGACCCCGATGGGGCCGGAGGCGTAGCGCAGGGAATTGGTGACCAGCTCGCTGACCAGCAGGACGGTGACGTCACCGACGGAGTCGAGACCCCAGGAGCGGAGTTTGCCGCGCACGGCGTGGCGGGCGGTGCGGACCGCGCCCGGTTCGGCGGGGAAGGCCCATTCGGCGCATTCACCGTCTGTGTCGATCACGCCGATCACTTCCCGGGCCGGCAGCGACCCCTGTCCGGTTCGCCGGAGGCGAGAGGGGGGCGAGATAGGGATTAATAGCGACATACCCGATATTCGCGACGTCGTACCACTCGCTCCCTCACGCACCGGCGCACTGTGGCGCATCCGGCCTACAACGCGAGCGTCACGCGCCCCCGTGCGCCGGACCGTGCGGCCCGGGCAGGTGCCGGGCAGGTTTTGGGGCGGATCCCCGGCCTCAGCCGCCCAGCCGGCGCCCGGCCTCCGCGACCGCCGGACGGTCCTGGTCGAGCCAGTCCACGGAGTCCAGCTCGTGCGGCCCGAGCCAGCGCAGCTCGTCGTGGTCCTCCAGCGGCTCCGGCTCACCGGACAGCAGCCGGGCGGTCCACACGTGCAGGACGAGACCGGGCTTCAGCGGCCACTCGCCCGGGATCCGCTCCAGCGCCTCCGCCTCCACCCCGAGCTCCTCGCGCAGTTCGCGCACGAGTGCCTCGGGTACGGTCTCGCCGGGCTCGGCCTTGCCACCGGGCAGCTCCCAGCGGCCGGCCAGCTCCGGGGGTGCGCTGCGGCGGGCGGCCAGCAGGCGCCCGTCATGACAAAGGGCTCCGCCCACGACCACTCGTACAGTCATGGGCGGAGCCTATGGCAGCGCTGCGAGCGCTGCGACGCTCAGTTCGTAGTGGCGGTCTGACCGACCCGCTCGACCCAGTAGAGCTGCTTGTGTCCTCGGTCGTCGAGCTGGTCGACGACCTTCTGGGCCTCGGCCCGGGTGGGGTACCGGCCCACCCGGTAGCGGTTGCCGTTGTCGTCCTGCCGTATGACCAGCCACGGGAGCAGGGCACCGCTGTCGTTCATCGCGTTTCACCCTCCGCCGACGTACCTGCCCGGGAAACCGCATTGCGCATATGCCGGAGCTTACGCCCGACCTTTACTGAGCGGATACGGTTTTTCACGAAGAGATACCTCCCAGGCGTACGCATCCGGCCATGCGTACGAGTGGGCCGTGCACGCCGGTTCAGGCCCGGCGCACCGTCGACATCGGCGCAGCCGCAGGGGTCAGCGGACCGGGAGGTGGTACGAGAGGCGGTAGCGGTCGGCCGGGACGACCACGTCGGCGGTTTCCACCGCGCGGCCCGAGGCGAAGTACGTACGGCCGATCACCAGGACCACATGGCCCGGGACACCGCCCAGCAGGCCGTTCTCCTCCGCCAAACCCGGCCGCGCGCCGACCTCCTCCACGACGTTGTCGACGACCACGTCGATCGCGGCCATCCGGTCCACGACCCCCGAACCGCCGAGCGGGCCCTCCTCGGGCAGCATCACCGGGGTCCTGCCGGTCACGGCGAGCGGTTCCCAGGAGGTCGACAGCATCATCGCCTCCCCCGCGTCGCGGAAGACGTACCGCGTCCGCATCACCCGCTCGCCCGGCTCGATGCCGAGCCGCTTCGCGATCTCCGCGGGTGCGGGCGCCTGCTCGCTGCTCGACTCCCACGTGCCGCGCGCTCCCGCGTCCGCCTGCTCCTGGCGGAAGGGGGTCGAGGTGCCGCCCGTGCGGTACCCGGAGCGGGCGACCCGCCGGGGCACGGGCTGCTCGCGCACATAGGTGCCGGAGCCGGACCGGCCCTCGACCAGCCCCTCCGCCATGAGGACCTTGCGCGCCTCCAGCGCCACGGTGTCGGAGACCCCGTACTCCTCGCGGATCCGGGCCTGCGAGGGGAGCCGGGCATGCGGGGGCAGGGACCCATCGACGATCTTCCGTCGCAGATCCCCGGCGACGCGCAGATAGGCCGGCTGCTCACCGAAAGTCACTGGCCACTCCCATCAGGTTGACAGACAGCTACACCCTGGCAACCCACGGTTGTGCACCGCAAGCAAGGGCCAGAGTTTCACCCGAAGTGATGAAGCCAGGTCACTCAAACCCGTTACCGCGCGTCACACCGGCGCGGTTCACGCCGCGCCGGTCGACGGCCCCTCGCCCGAGCCGCCGCCGGAGCCGCCAGGGGCGTCGGGGGACTCCTCCATCCACTCCGGAACCGTCGTCGCCAGCCCGTACGCACCGCGCAGCGCCTTCTCCGTCTCCACCGACATCGCGGCCAGCGCCCGCCCCCACGCCCGGTCGAAGCCCGCGGACGTCACCTCCCGGGCGGCCTGCTGCCACTCCTTGCGCGCCGCCTCGACCTCCTGGAGCCGGGCCCCCGCCTGCGCGCCCACCTCGGGGCGCTGCTTCGCCTCCTCCAGCGTCCGCGCCTCTGCCGCCAGCGCCTGGTCGACCTCCCGCGCCCAGGCGCGGTACTCCTGGGTCCGCCCGTCCTCGAGGTCCGCCTCGGGCGAGCGGCCCAGCGCGAGGTCGACGCCGTTCGCCGCGCGCAGGTACGCCACCTGCTCCGGCTTCAGCATCCCGGCGTCCTTGCGCAGGCTCCCGCGCTGTTCCTCCCCGGTCGTGCCGATCACGCACAGCAGCTGCCGGTCGCCGTCGCGCCACGACTCGCGCGAGGGCGAGAAGTAGAACATCTCCGCGTAGTCCGGCAGGGCCCACGTGTCCATCGCGTACGCGTCCTGCGCCTTCCAGCACTCGTCCGCGGCGGACTTGCGCAGCTGCTCCGCGCCCGGATAGACCGGCTGCGTCAGCAGGGTCGAGGAGGTGACCTCCGCGTGGTGCACCTGCGTACAGGCGATCCGGTACACGAAGGGGTCCTCGTCGAGGAGGTCCCCGCCGGGGACGTTGAAGCACTCGCCCGCCCGCAGCTCCTCGATGTCGGTCAGGTCGCCCTCGACGTTCTCGAACTGCTCCAGCGCGCTGACCCGCTCGAAGAACGACTCCGCGACCCGGTCCGTCACGAGGACCAGGCCCACGCTCATCACGAGCGACACCACCAGGCCGACGATCGCGAGCGGCCGGCCCCGCTCCTGCCGCTTCGCGATCTGTACGAGTGCCACGACGGCGAACACGACGCCCAGCGGCGGCAGGCAGAGCAGCCCGACGAGCAGCGAGGCGAGCGCGAATCCGTTGAGCGGGGGCTGCCGGTACGCCTGCGGCTGCTGGGGCGGGACGGGCCAGAAGGGAGGCGGCGGGGTGCTCACGGGGTGAGGTGCTCCATCGAGGACGTGGCGGCGACGAACGGCGCGAACGAATGCGCGAATAGTACGCAGCGGAGGCGACCGCCCAGTCGGTCGCCCCCGCAGTTCGTGGATCAGCTCGTGGATCAGCTCATCGCGCCTTCACCCGAGGCGGCTCAGAACTGCAGTGCCCAGGAGTCGATCTTGCCGGTGTCGAGGTTCGCGTTGTCGTTGACGCGCAGCTTCCACACCCCGTTGGCCACCTCGGCGGCCGCGTTGACCGTGTAGGTCTTGACGATGTTGTCCGCGCTGCCGCCGGAGCGGTTGTGCAGGTTGTAGACCGTGCCGTCGGGGGCGATCAGGTCCACCTTCAGGTCACCGGTGTAGGTGTGCTTGATGTCGACCGGGACGCTCAGCGTGGCGGGGGCGTTGCCGGAGATCCCGCTGACGGTGATCGGCGACTCGACGGTGGAGTTGTCGTTGACGGCGTAGTCCGCGGTGTTCTCGAAGCGGGTGCCCGGGTTCGGCGGCGTGGTCGAGGCGCCCACGTTCAGGAGGCGGTTGGGGGAGCCGGTGCCGGGGCCGGTCACCACGTTCGGGGTGGCCGCGGCGACCAGACCGTCCCGGACCTGCGCCGGGGTGCTCGCCGGGTTCTGCGAGAGGTAGAGCGCGGCCGCGCCCACGACGTGCGGCGTGGCCATCGACGTACCGGAGATGGTGTTGGTGGCGGTGTCCCCAGTGCCCCACGAGGAGGTGATGGAGGAGCCCGGCGCGAAGATGTCCAGGATGGAGCCGTAGTTGGAGTAGCTCGCCTTGGCGTCGGTGTTGGTGGTGGCGCCGACGGTGATGGCCTCGGCCACGCGGGCCGGGGACTTGGTGGAGGCGTCGGTGGACTCGTTGCCCGCCGCGACGCCGTACGTGATGCCGCTGGCGATGGAGTTGCGTACGGCGGTGTCGAGCGCGGAGTCCGCGCCGCCGCCGAGCGACATGTTGGCCACGGCCGGCTTGACGGCGTGCTGGGTCACCCAGTCGATGCCCGCGACGACCTGGGCGGTCGTACCGGAGCCGTTGTTGTCGAGCACGCGGACGCCGACGATCTTCGCCTTCTTGGCCACGCCGTACGAGGAGCCCGCGACGGTGCCGGCGACGTGCGTGCCGTGGCCGTGACCGTCCTGGGCGGTGTTGTCGTTGTCGATGGCGTCGTAGCCGTAGGAGGCGCGCCCGGCGAGGTCCTGGTGCGTGATGCGGACGCCGGTGTCGATGATGTACGCGGTGACGCCCTCGCCGGCCTTGTCCGGGTAGGTGTAGCTCTGGTCCAGCGGGAGCGCGCGCTGGTCGATGCGGTCCAGACCCCAGGACGGCGGGCTGGGCTGGGTGGCGTCGACGGTGAAGACGCGGTTCTGCACGACCGACTTGACGGCGGGGTCGGCGGCGAGCTTCCTGGCCTGCGCCTCGGAGACCTCGACGGAGTAGCCGTTGAGGGCGGCGCTGTAGGTCCGGTCGATCTTCGCGCCGTACCGCTGGGCGACGGCCTTGCCGCTGTCCGCGGTGGAGCGGGCGGCGGAGTCGTTCAGGGTCACGATGTAGCTGCCTGAGACGGCGCCGGCGGCGCCCGCGTTCTCGATGACGCCCTGCGGGGCGTCGGCCGCGGAGGCGGGTAACGCGGCGGCCGCGCCGAGCGCGAGGGCCACGACGGCGGTCGCGCTCATGCCGGCGAGCTTCCGGCGGGTGTGACGCATCACGGACATGTGGGGGTCCTTCGGATCGGTGGGCGCTGCGGGGCGGGTATACGGCGACGCACGGCACACGGGCACACCGGCACCGGTATAGCCATGCTCATGACAAGTCGTTCGGCCCAACGGGCCGTCGCCTCCGAAAGGTTGACCCACCCCGTCGGCTCCCCACAAGAGGACAACGGATGCGTAACATCCGTGCCATATAACAGCCATGAACGAGCAAAGGCGTTCCGCACATGACGCACGCACTCCCCGGTTACGTCTGCCCCGAGGACGGCACCGGCGCGGACGCCCGGACCGCGCCGTGGTGCTGCCCGGTCTGCGGCGGCCCGTGGGACCTCGACTTCACACCCGATCCGGCCACCGCCCTGGAACCGGCGGCGGGACCCAACTCTCTGTGGCGGTACGCGGCCGCGCTGCCGCTGCCGGGGGCGTTCGCCGTATCGCTGGCGGAGGGGAACACTCCGCTGGTGCCGCTGGCGGAGCGGGTTCACGCCAAGCTCGACTTCCTGATGCCGACGCTGTCGTTCAAGGACCGGGGCGCGGTGATGCTCGCGGAGCTGGCCCGGCGGGTGGGCCCGGAGCGGGTCGTGGCGGACAGCAGCGGCAACGCGGGGACCTCGATGGCGGCGTACTGCGCCCGCGCCGGGCTCGATTGTGAAGTTTTCGTGCCCGAGGGCACTTCGGAGAAGAAGACCGAGCAGATGCGGGCGCACGGCGCGGCGGTCCGGGTCGTCCCGGGCGGCCGGGAGGCGGCGGCGCGGGCCGCCCGTACGGCGGCGGACCTGCCCGGGGTCTTCTACGCGAGCCACGTGTTCAACCCGTACTTCCTGCACGGCACGAAGACGTACGTGTACGAGATCTGGGAGGCGCTCGGCGGCCACCTCCCCGAGGTACTGGTCGTCCCGGTGGGCAACGGCACCCTGCTGCTCGGAGCCGCGCTGGCGGTGGAGGAACTGGCCCGGCGCGGGGTGAAGCCCCCCGCGCTGATCGCCGTGCAGGCCGCGGCGGTGGCCCCGCTGGCCTCGGCCTTCGCGGCGGGCGCCGAGGACGCCGAGCCGGTGCCCCAGCTGCCCACCCTGGCGGAGGGCATCGCGATCCCGGCCCCGCCGCGCGCCCGGCAGATCCTGGCCGCGGTCCGCGCGTCGGGCGGCACCTTCCTGACCGTCCCGGACGACCGGCTCCGCGCGGCCCGCCACGACCTGGCCCGCCGGGGCCTGTTCGTCGAGCCGACGGCCGCCGCCTGCTGGGCGGCGGTCGGCCCCACCGCCCCCGACAACCCCCTCCAGAACCGCACGGCGGTCCTCCCCCTGTGCGGCGCAGGCGCCAAGGGGGACCCCACCCCCTGACAGCCGCCCCGAGTCCCCGCCCGGGGCCGAGCCCTGCCGCGCGGGCCGCGGGAAGGCGGCGGGAAATCGCCGGACGGGTGGGGCGGGCGTCTGGTGAACTGGCCCCATGACCAGTCACCTTGAGCTCGCCCGCCAGTTCGCCGCACTGCACACCCCCGCCGCGCCGCTGGCCCTCGCCAATGCCTGGGACGTGGCCAGTGCCCGGCTCGTCGAGGCCGCCGGGGCGCCCGCCGTCGCCACCACCAGCGCCGGAGTCGCCTGGTCGCTCGGCTCGCCCGACGGCGACGCCCTCGCCCGGGACCGCGCCCTCGACCTCGTCGGCCGGGTGGCCGGCGCCGTCTCCGTGCCCGTCACCGCCGACATCGAGGGCGGCTTCGGCGCCGACCCCGCCGGGGTCGGCGAGACCGTCGCCGGGGTGCTGGCCGCCGGCGCGGTCGGCATCAACATCGAGGACGGCACCCGCGCCCCCGCCGACCACACGGAGCGCCTGGCCGCGGCCCGCGCCGCCGCCGAGGCCGCCGGGATCCCGCTCTACATCAACGCCCGCATCGACACCTACCTCTTCGGCCTCGGGGCCGAGGAGACGCGCCTCGACGAGACCCTGGCCCGCGCCGCCGCCTACCTGGAGGCCGGCGCCACCGGCATCTTCGTCCCCGGCGTCACCGATCCGGCCACCGTCACCGAGCTCGCCAAGGGCATCGACGCCCCGTTCAACGTCCTCGTCGGCCCCGGCGCCCCCACGGTCGCCGAGCTCGGCGCCCTCGGCGTGGCCCGCGTCAGCCTGGGCTCCTGGGTCGCCGAAGCCGCGTACGCCGTGGTCCGGCGCGCCGCCGAGGAGCTGATCTCCGGCGGTACGTACGGCTCCCTCGCGGGCTCCCTGCCGTACGGCGAGCTCAACGGCCTGCTCAAGGGCTGAGACGGCGGCCGCGGTCGGCAAAGGTGTAGACGTCAACGACCTAGGCTCGGATCATGCCCCGCCCATCCACCTCCGCTTCCGCCTCCGTCTCCGCTTCCGCCTCCGCTCGCGTCTGGACCGCCCTCGCCCTCGTCTACGTCGTCTGGGGCTCGACCTACCTCGGCATCCGGATCGTCGTCCAGACCATGCCGCCGTTCCTGTCCGCCGGCGCCCGCTTCATCACCGCCGGCCTCCTGCTGGCGGGTCTCGTCGCCTGGCGCGACGGCCCGGCGGCGCTCCGGGCCACCCGCCGGCAGGTCGGCTCGGCGGTCGTGGTCGGGCTGCTGCTGATCCTCGGCGGCAACGGCCTGGTCGTGCTCGCCGAGACCTCGGTGCCGTCGGGCCTGGCCGCGCTGCTGGTGGCGGCGGTGCCGATGTGGCTGGTGCTGCTGCGGGCGGGCACCGGGGACCGGCCGCCGCTGCGGACGCTCGGCGGCGTGCTGCTCGGCCTCGCCGGCCTGGCCGTGCTGACCGTCCCGGGGATCAGCGGCGAGATCCGGCTCGGCGGGGTGCTGCTGGTGGTGGCCGGCTCGGCCCTGTGGTCGCTCGGCTCGTTCTCCGGGGCGCGGCTGACCCTGCCGGAGAACCCCTTCACCGGCAGCGCGTACCAGATGCTCGCGGGCGGGGTCGGCGGCATCGTCGTGGGCCTGTGCCGCGGCGAGCAGCACGGCCTCGACCCGGGCTCCTTCTCCACCGCGTCCTGGCTGGCGCTGGGCTACCTGGTCGTCTTCGGCTCGCTCGTCGGTTTCACCTCGTACGTGTGGCTGCTGCGGGCGGCGCCGCTCTCGCTGGTCTCCACGTACGCGTACGTCAATCCGGTCGTGGCCGTCGCACTGGGCTGGCTCATCCTCGACGAGGCCCTGACCTGGCCGATCCTGCTCGGCGGGGCGATCGTCGTGGCGGCGGTGTGCGTGATCGTGAGCACCGAGCGCAGGAGCTGAGCCGGGCCGGGGGTGGGCCTGCTCGGTCGCCCCTCAGCCCTTCGCGGCCCGCTCGTACAGCGCCTTCGCCTTCTCGTCGAAGAGCGCCGCCGTCGAGTCCACGTCCGTGTCCCCGCCGCTCAGCACCCCGATCAGCCGGCCCGGCTGGTCCGGGCCGCCGCGGTCGGCGATCCAGGGGCTGCCGCTGGTGCCGGTCCAGAATCCCGCGCAGCTGATGTAGAGCATGTCGGGGTCGTCCGCGTCGTGCCGGGACTGGGTGGTGCAGGCCACCGGCTTGTTCTGCGGGTTGTGCTGTGACTCGGGGTAGCCCACCACGGTCACGTCGCGTTCGTAGCCGGAGGTCCAGTCGGGCCGGGGGGCCTCGCCCCGGCCGACCGCGTCCTGCACGCTGCGCCCGTCCCCGTCCGGATCGACGGTGAGGAAGGCGAAGTCGGCGGTGTCCTCGCCCCACTTCGTCCAGCGCTCGTCCACCTGGATCGAGCGCACCTTCCACACCCCCAGCGGCTGGTGCCCGGAGCCCTCGCCGGAGAAGGCGGGGGCGAAGGCGAGCTCGCCGATGGCCAGGCCGTCGTGCGCGACCGTGCCCGGCCGGCCGTCCTCGCCCGCCGGGGCCACGCAGTGCGCCGCGGTGGCGACGACGTTGCCCTTGGGGCTGTCGATGACGCTCGCGGTGCACCAGTGCTCACCGTTGGCCATGAGCACGCCGACGGTGGGGAAGGGGAGCGCCTGCTTGTCGCCCGAGGCCGAGGCCTTGAGGAACACCACGGCGAGCACCGCGGCGACCCCGGCGACGACCGCGGAGGCAGCCCCCTTCACCGCGGGGCTCATCGCACGTCGGGGTCGGGGGTCGGCGCCGACATCACCTTGCTGATCCACTCCAGGGAGCCCTCCCTCATGCCTCGCACATAGGACTTGCCGTTGTGCTCACCATCCTGGATCACTTGCAGCGAGGTGTGCACGGGGCCCTTCCCGTACTCGTTCATGAACTTCTCGGCCTTGTCGCGGCCGGTCTCCTTGGTGCCGATCTGGAAGTTGATGTAGACGTCCGGGCCGCCCTCCTTGATCAGCTTCTCGGCGAGCTTCTCCGGGTTGTTCTCGTCCATGGCCAGCGTGTTCCCCTTCCACAAAGGGGAATCGGGGACGATGTCGACCCCGCTGGCGATGGCGGCCTTGAACCGGTCGGGGTACTTCAGGACGTGCTTGAAGGCACCGAATCCGCCCGCGGAGGAGCCCATGAAGGCCCAGCCGTCGCGGGAGGTGAAGGTCCGGAAATTGGCCTTCGTGAAATCCGGGATGTCTTCGACCATCCAGGTGCCCATCTTCGGCTCGCCCGGGATGTCGGAGGCGTCGAAGTGGTGCTTGGTGTCGGCGTTGTGCACCGGCATCACCAGGATGAAGGGCAGGCTGGTGCCGGCCTTCGCCCCGTCGCTCACGGCCTTCTGAAGGCCCAGGCCCGGGCCGGTCCCCCAGTAGTTCGTGGGGTAGCCGCGGCCGCCGGGCAGGGAGATCAGGACCGGGAAGGCGCTCTTGGCGTACTTCGGGTCGTCGTACTGCTTCGGCACCCACACCCACACGTCACCCGTGAAGCCCGACTTCTTGCCGGTGAGCGTGGTCCGGCCGATCTGCGTGCCGTCCGGCAGCCGGTAGGTGCGGGTGAACGCGGCCGCCGGCCCGGTGGGCATGCGTACCCCCGAACGAGTGATGTCGGAGGCCGCGGCGGCGGTCTTGTGCGGGACCTTCCCGAAGGAAACCGGATCCCCTATGTCGGTGAAGAGCTTGTACTTGTACGCGGCCGCTCCCCCGGCGGCCAGGGTGAACGCGAGTCCACCGCTGATCAGAATCAGGCGCAGGTGCTTGGGTCGACGGCGGGCCTTGGTCGGGGCGCTGCCGTCGCCCTGCTGGTCATGCTGCACGGAATGTGTCCCGTTCCTTCTCCGGCGCTCCTCACAGGAGCGCGGGCCGGACCGATTGGTCCCCCTTACATCCTTAACAGAGGAGTGAACGACCGGATGGGTTGCCTGGGACGGGCGGGACGTGGCACGAACCACGCGAATGCCCGGCGACCGGGCCGCGCCGATCAGCCGGGCCAGCCGCCGATCAGCCGGCTTCGGGCTTCGGACCCTTGAGCACCTTGCTGATCCACTCCAGCGAGCTCTCCTTCATGCCGCGCACGTAGTGCCAGCCGTTGTGCTCGCCGTTCTGGATGTCGTGGATGGTGGTCTTGACGGGGCCCGTGCCGTACTGCTGCTGGAACTTCAGCATCCGGTCCTTGCCGGACTCCCTGGTGCCGACCTGGAAGTTGATGAAGACCTCCGGGCCGTTGTCGTCGATCAGCTTCCTGGCCAGCTTCTCCGGGTTGTTCGCGTCCATCTCCGCCTGGTGGCCCTTCCAGAGCGGGGAGTCCGGGACGATCTCGCCGCCGCTGGCGATCACGGCCTTGAACTTGTCCGGGTGCTGGAGGAGCGTCTTCATGCCGACGAAGGCGCCGGAGGAGGAGCCCATGAAGGCCCAGCCGTCACGGGACTTGTACGTACGGAAATTCGCCCGGGTGAAGTCCGGGACGTCCTCGGCGATCCAGGTGCCCATCTTCTGCTGGCCGGGTATGTCCGAGCCGTCGTAGTAGTACTTGTTGTCGGGGTTGAGCACCGGCATGATCACGACGAACGGCAGGCTGGTGCCGGCCTGGACCCCCTCGCTGACGGCCTTCTGGAGGCCGAGGCTGCGGTCGGACCAGTAGTTGGCCGGGAATCCGTTGCCGCCGGGGAGCGCGATGAGCACCGGGAAGGCGCTCTTGGCGTACTTCGGGTCGTCGTACTCCTTGGGCGCCCACACCCACACGTCACCCTCGAAGCCGGACTTGGCGCCCGCGAGGCGGGTCTTGGCGATGATCGTGCCGTCGTCGAGCTTGGTGGTCTGCTTGAAGTCGGACTTCGGTCCGGACGGCATGAGCACGTCGGGGTCGCCGCTCGGCTTGGCGGGGGGCTGCGCGGCGCCGGGGGACTTCTTGTCGGCGTCCGGGGCCGCCGGGGCCGCCGCGGGCGGCGGGGTCTTGCCGAAGCTCACGGCTTCGCCGTTGCCGGAGAACCAGTCCAGCTTCCAGGCGGCGAAGCCGCCGGATATGAGGAGCGCGAGCGCCACCACGGCGCTGATCCACATCACGCGCCGGGAACGCCCGGGCGGGGCCGCGGGCTGCCCGACGTACGGCGGGCACGCAGGGCGCGGCAGGTCCGGGCCCTGGTGCTCGTGGTGCGGGTCCTGGCGCTCGTGGTCCGGGTCCTGGCGCTCCTGCTGCGGGTACTGGTGCACGAACTTCGCTCCGAACGGTCTTGACTGCCCCGGGGGACAGCGTGGCTGGGCTCCCGATAGTCCTGATGCACGAATCACCCGGACAGTTCCAAACCCCGGCAAAGAGGCGGACAGGATCTCACTGGTCGGGTAGGTGGATGCGGGCCGGCGCGGCCCGGCCCCACCTCCGGGCCGTCACCTCTGGTCGTCGAGCCGCTGCGCGCACCGGCCCAGCAGCCGGATGAGCAGCTCCCGCTCCTCCCCCGTGAACTCCCGCGCGAGCGCCCGCTCCACCGCGACGGCGGCCGCGTCGGCCAGCACCATCACCGCGCGCCCCTCGTCCGTGAGCCGGGTCTCCAGCACGTTGCCGTGCCACTCGTGCGGGGTCCGCTCGATGAAGCCGCGCTCCTGGAGGTTCTTCAGCACGGTGTTCATCGTCGGCGGCGTCACCCCGCACAGGCGGGCGAGGCCGGCCGCGGAGATGCCGGGCTTCTCGGAGATCCAGAGCAGCGCGGCGTACTGCGGAACCGTTACCGCGGCCGACTTCAAGGCCGCGTTCTTGGCCGCGAGGAGCGCCTGTTCAGCGCGCTTGATGTGGGAGCCGATGCGCTCCTCGACGGGCATGGAGGTCATTGCGGCATCCTACGGGCCCCTTGCATGGGTTAGAGCTCTAACATACATTCGCTCTCACCTACTCGAAAGAGGACGTCTGACGTGAAGCTCATGCCTGCCGCACTGCCCGCCACCCTCCTGACCCTGGCCGCGGCCGTCGCCCTCGGCGCGGCGCCCGCCGCCCAGGCCTCGGACGGCCGCGTCGCCACGGCCTTCACCCTCCCCGGCGCGAAGATCTTCCCGGAGGGCATAGCCGCCGACCCCCGCACCCACACCGTGTACGTCGGCTCGTACACGGACGGCACCGTCTACCGGGCCCGCCCCGGCCGGACCACCGCCGAGGTCTTCCTGCCCGCCGGCACCGACGGCCGCCACACGGCGAACGGCTTGCGGGTCGACGCCCGCGGCCGGCTGTGGGTGATCGACTCCACCTCGGGCGTCTCGGTCTACGACCAGGCGACCGGCGCGCGGCTGGCCCACTTCGAGGTGACCGATCCGACGAAGCCGTTCTTCGTCAACGACCTGGCCGTCACCCCGGACGGCACGGCGTACCTGACCGACAGCGTCCGCGCGGTCGTCTACCGCGTGACGTCGGACGAGCTCGCGGCCGGCTCCGGGCCGCTGCGTCCTGCGTACGACCTGAGCGGGCACCTCACCCCGGCCCCGGCGGGCGGCTTCAGCCTCAACGGCATCACCACGGACCGGGCCGGGCGGTACCTGCTGACGGTGGACATGACGGCGGGCGACCTGTTCCGCATCGACCTCGGCACGGGCGCGATCTCGCGCGTCGCCCTCGACGCCGGCCACGAGGGCGGTCCCGGCGGCGGTCCCGGCGGCAAGCTCGTCCACGCCGACGGCCTCGACCTGGCCCCCGACGGCACCCTGCGCGTGGCCCTGAACACGGTCAACACCCTGTCGAGCTGGCGGGTCTCCGCGGACGGCACCCGCGCCCGGCTCACCCGTACGCTCACGGACCCCTCGCTCCAGATCCCGACCACCCTGGTCCACACCCCGGGCCGCACCCTGGTGGTCCGCTCCCAGTTCGACAAGATGGGCGGCCCGATGTCTCCCGGCACCGAAACCCCGACCGCCTTCACGGTCGCCTCGGTCCGCGGCTTCTGAGGCTATGAGCCCCGCAGGACCGAGGCGACGTCCGGCGGGACGTACGCGTCACCCTTGAGCACCTTGCCGTCGGCACGGAAGGCGGGGCGGCCGCCCGGGCCGAGCTTGCTCATGTTCGCGCGGTGGACCTCGGCGATCACCGCGTCGAGGTCGATGCCGTACGCCGCCGCCGTGCCGTAGGCGATGTACACCACGTCGGCCAACTCGTGCGCGATGTGCGCGAGTTCACCTTCGGCGGTCGCCTCGGCGAGCTCGGCGACCTCCTCGTGGAGCAGGTCCTGGCGGTGCCGGGCGAGCGCGGGCGAGGGCGGCGTGGGCACGGCGGGGCAGTCGAGTCCGAAGGCCCGGTGAAAGGCACGGACACGCTCGGCGGTCGACTCGGCCGGCTCCTGGTTCATCGTCCGATCGTATCGACGCCCCGCCCCCCGCCCGCTCGCCAGCCCGCCCGCCCGCCCGCCGAACATGTCCGCGTCCGCACCACGGAGATGACCACCCTGCGATGCAGAAAACCCTCCGACCGAGATCGTTGGCCCTCCAGCCTGAGCCGCGGGCCGCTACCGTGAAGCCATGACCGCACTGCCCGACTGGATGCGCCCGCCGCGCGCGGAAGGCTGGTTCGCGGAGGACCTCGACCGCCTCCCCGAGGCGCCCCGCCACACCGAGCTGATCGACGGAGCCCTCGTCTTCATGATGTCGCCCCAGCGGTGGTGGCATGGCCACCTCGTCACCATGCTCACGTTCGCACTCATGGAGCAGGTGCCCGCCGACACCAGAGTCGGCCGCGAGATGACCATCAAGCTCGACCCGCGCAACCGGCCCGAACCGGACCTGCTGGTGACGACGGCCGATTTCGACGGTGACCGCACCTGGTTCGCACCGCAGGACGTCCAGCTCGTCATCGAGGTCGTCTCCCCCGAGTCCGCCCACCGCGATCGCACCGTAAAGCTCCGCAAGTACGCGGAGGCCGGCATCCCCCACTACTGGTGCATCGAGGACGAGGACGGGGCACCCGTCGTCCACGTCTACGAGCTCGACGAACCCACCGGCGCATACGCACCCGCCGGGATCTTCCGGGGCACCCTCCAGCGCCCGGTGCCCTTCGAGGTCAGCCTGGACCTCGACAAGCTCACGCCGCCCCGAAGCAGCTGAAAAGTCAGCACCACGTCAGCACGGAAATGCGGAAAGGGTCGGACTCGCCAGAGCCCGACCCCGCACCGCATGGGCGGTCAGTAGTGGTATCGAGCCACGAGAATGACGATCTCCCTGTCGGTCACCAGGTAGACGAGGCGGTGCTCGTCGTCGATCCGCCGCGACCACGCCCCGGGCAAGTGGTACTTCAAGGGTTCGGGTTTACCGATCCCCGAGAAGGGGTCACGCCTGACGTCCTCGATGAGCTTGTTGATCCGGGCGAGTATCTTGCGGTCGTTCTTGAGCCAGGACGTGTAGTCCTCCCAGCCCTGATCCTCGAAGACAAGCCTCACGCAGCGCCCGCACCCGCGGAATCCGGATCGATCAGCTCGCGCTCCGACACGTTGATGCCGGCCAGGGCGTTCTCGTAAGCCTTGAGCAGCCGACGAGCGTTCGCCGGGGAGCGCAGCAGGTACGAGCCTTCGCGCAGCGCCGCATAGTCCTCGGCCGCGATGAGCACGGCATTGCCGTGCTTGGAGACGATCTCGATGGCCTCGTGGTTCTCGTTGACCTTCTTGATCAGCGGAAAGAGTTCCTTGCGGGCTTCACTCGCGGTGATGGACATGACCTGACCCCCTCCATCAAGTGGTACTCAATAACGTACCACTCTCAGCGCCACCCGGGAGGGAGAAGCGCCTGACAGGCCGTCACCCATCCCAGCACCATCCCAGCACGGGAAAAGGCCAAGGGCCCACCTCCGAGGAGGTGGGCCCTGGCCTGACCTGCAGGTTTGCCCGGTGGGCGACGGTGATGCTCATTCACATGCTCAGACGTTGAAGCGGAACTCCACCACGTCGCCGTCCTGCATGACGTAGTCCTTGCCCTCCATGCGGGCCTTGCCCTTCGCGCGGGCCTCGGTGACCGAGCCGCATTCGACCAGGTCCGCGAAGGAGATGACCTCGGCCTTGATGAAGCCGCGCTGGAAGTCGGTGTGGATCACGCCGGCCGCCTCCGGGGCGGTGGCGCCCTTCTTGATCGTCCAGGCGCGCGTTTCCTTCGGGCCGGCCGTCAGGTAGGTCTGCAGGCCCAGGGTGTCGAAGCCGACGCGGCCGAGGGTGGCGAGGCCGGGCTCCTCCTGGCCGACCGACTGGAGGAGTTCGAGGGCCTCCTCGTCGTCCAGCTCGGAGAGGTCCTGCTCCAGCTTGGCGTTCAGGAAGATCGCCTCGGCCGGGGCGACCAGCGCGCTCTGCTCCGCCTTGAAGGCGTCGTCCGTCAGCTCGTCCTCGTCCACGTTGAAGACGTACAGGAACGGCTTCGTCGTGAGGAGGTGCAGCTCGTGGAGGAGGTCGCCCTGCTCCGTGCCCTTCGTGATGCCCTTCGAGAAGAGTGTGTCACCGGCTTCGAGGATCTTCTTGGCCTCGACGACCGCCGCCAGGACCGCGACCTTCTCCTTCTGGAGGCGGGACTCCTTCGTCAGGCGCGGCTCCGCCTTCTCGATGGACTGGAGGTCCGCGAGGATCAGCTCGGTGTTGATCGTCTCGATGTCGTCCTTGGGCGAGACCTTGCCGTCGACGTGGACGACGTTCTCGTCCTTGAAGGCACGGATGACCTGGCAGATCGCGTCCGACTCGCGGATGTTCGCGAGGAACTTGTTGCCGAGGCCCTCGCCCTCCGACGCACCGCGCACGATGCCCGCGATGTCGACGAAGTCGACCGTCGCCGGGAGGACCTTCTGCGAGCCGAAGATGCCCGCCAGGACCGCGAGGCGCGCGTCCGGGACGCCGACGACGCCGACGTTCGGCTCGATGGTGGCGAACGGGTAGTTGGCCGCCAGCACGTCGTTCTTGGTCAGGGCGTTGAACAGGGTCGACTTGCCGACATTCGGCAGGCCGACGATTCCGATCGTGAGCGACACGTTGGCGACTTCCCGTAGCTGGAGGGGGCGGCGGCCCGGGTGTGGGCCGACGGACAGTTTACTTTCCGTTGAGCGGCGCTGGATGTACGCGTGTCCGGGGCCCGATCCGGGGGCCCGCCCGCCTACTTTGGGAGGGTGGAGCAACACAGGACGCGATCGGCCCCTCACCCGCAGCGACCCCCGGCCCAGCGCGGGCGCCCGGCCACGGCCCCGGGCACGGCCCCGGCCGGGCCCGCACCGCAGGGCGGCAGCAGGCCCGCGTTCGCGCGCCGGCTGCCGCGGCCCCGCCTGACCGGCCTCGGCGGCGGGCTCTTCGCCTGCGCCGCCATGGCGCTGGTCGGCGGGATCGCCTGGCTGCTCTTCGACTCCTCGCTGTTCGTGTACGGGCTGCTGTTCCTGCCCGTGGCCGCCGCGACCGCGCTGTGGGTGCGGCCCGCCGACCTGATCACCGCGCCGATCGCCGCGCCGATCGCCTTCGCCGCCGGAGTGTGGCCCGTGGCGGGCGGCTCCGGCGGCTTCGGCGGTCAGCTCATCGGCCTGGTGTCCGCGCTGTCCCTGCACGCCGGCTGGCTGTACGCCGGCACGCTGATCGCCGCGCTGATCGCGGTCGTACGCAAGTCCGTGCTGATCGGCAGGAGACGACTCCCCCGCCGCATCGCCTGAGGCCTACGCAGCGGCCGACCGCGCCGCCATCGCCGCCCCCACGATGCCCGCGTTGTTCTGGAGCTTCGCCGGGACGATCTCCGCCCGGATGCCCTCGATCAGCGGCAGGAACTTCTCCGGCTTGCGGCTCACGCCCCCGCCGATGATGAAGAGGTCCGGCGAGAACAGCATCTCCACGTGCGCCACGTACCTCTGGACGCGGTGCGCCCAGCGCTCCCACGTCAGGTCCCCGTCCTCCTTCGCCTTCACCGACGCCCGGGTCTCCGCGTCGTGGCCGTTGAGCTCCAGATGCCCCAGCTCCGTGTTGGGGACGAGCTTCCCGTCGATGAACAGCGCGCTGCCGATGCCGGTGCCCAAGGTCAGCAGGATCACCGTCCCGGGGACGTCCCGGCCCGCCCCGTACGTCATCTCCGCGATCCCGGCCGCGTCCGCGTCGTTCAGCACGGTCACCGGCCGGCCGTCCAGGCGCCGCGACAGCAGGGCCGCCACGTCCACGCCGATCCAGGCCTTGTCCATGTTGGCCGCCGTACGGGTCACCCCGCCCGTGACCACCCCCGGGAAGGTCACCCCCACCGGGCCGTCCCAGTCGAAGTGGCGTACCACCTCGACGACACAGCCGGCCACCCCGTCGGGGGTGGCCGGCTGCGGTGTCAGTACCTTGTGGCGCTCGCGCGCCAGATCGCCACGGTGCAGGTCCACGGGAGCGCCCTTGATCCCGGATCCGCCGATGTCCACGCCGAAAATCTGCATGTACACACCGTACGAAAGGGGCTACTTGTCGGCGACCAGCGCGGCCGCTTCGGCACGCAGGTCGCGGCGCAGCTCCTTCGGCAGCGAGAAGACGATCGACTCCTCGGCCGTCTTGACGATCTCCACGTCCGCGTACCCGCGGGCGGTGAGCCATTCCAGCACTTCCTCGACCAGGACCTCCGGCACCGAGGCGCCCGAGGTCAGGCCGACCGTGGTGACGCCCTCCAGCCAGGCCTCGTCGATCTCGCTCGCGAAGTCCACGAGGTGGGCGGCGCGCGCGCCCGCGTCGAGCGCCACCTCGACCAGCCGGATCGAGTTCGAGGAGTTCTTCGAGCCGACGACGATGACCAGGTCGGAGTCGGCGCCCATCACCTTGACGGCGGCCTGCCGGTTGGAGGTGGCGTAGCAGATGTCATCGCTCGGCGGCGAGACCAGCAGCGGGAACTTGGTCTTCAGGGCGTCGACCGTCTCCATCGTCTCGTCGACCGAGAGCGTGGTCTGCGACAGCCAGACGACCTTCGACTCGTCGCGCACCTCGACGGCGGCGACGTCGTCCGGGCCGTCCACGATCGTGATGTGGTCCGGGGCCTCGCCGGAGGTGCCGATGACCTCCTCGTGGCCCTCGTGGCCGATGAGGAGGATGTCGAAGTCCTCGTTGGCGTACCGGATGGCTTCCTTGTGCACCTTGGTGACCAGCGGGCACGTCGCGTCGATCGTCGCGAGCCTGCCGCGCGCCGCCTCCTCGTGCACCACCGGCGCCACGCCGTGCGCGGAGAACATCACGATGGAGCCCTCGGGCACCTCCTCCGTCCGCTCGACGAAGATGGCGCCCTTCTTCTCGAGCGTCTGGACGACGTACTTGTTGTGCACGATCTCGTGGCGGACATAGACCGGCGCACCGTACTGCTCGAGGGCCTTCTCGACAGCGATCACGGCTCGGTCCACGCCCGCGCAGTAGCCGCGGGGGGCGGCGAGCAGGACACGGCGGGATGCGGGAGCAGTCATGGGCTCCATCGTACGGGGGTCTCCAGCAGGCTGATCGTCCCCCGTCCGGCACAGACTGGGGCGAAAGCCTGTCCCGCCTGTCACCCCTGCCGCCCCCTCTCGCCCCTCTCGCCCCCATCACCGGAGGACGGATGCCGTCCGCTACGGACACGGACACGGACCCCGCCACGGCGCCCGCACTGCGGCGGAACCTCGGATTCCGGGACCTGGTCGTCTACGGGCTGCTCTTCATCGCCCCCATGGCCCCGGTCGGGGTCTTCGGCACCCTCGACGCCAGGTCGCACGGCGCCGTGGCCCTCGTCTACCTGGCCGCGACGGTCGCGATGGCCTTCACGGCCCTCTCGTACGCGCAGATGGTGCGCGTCGCCCCGCGGGCCGGCTCGGTGTTCACGTACGCCCGCAAGGGCCTGGGCGAGGGCCCGGGGCTGATCGCCGGGTGGATGGCGATGCTCGACTACCTGCTGATCCCGGCGGTGGCGTACCTCTTCTCCGGGATCGCGATGAACGCGCTCGTCCCCGAGGTGTCGCGGTGGGTGTGGACGGCGCTGGCGGTCGTGGTGACCACCCTGCTCAACCTGTGGGGCGTACGGGCTGCCGCGCGCGTCGGCTTCGCCGTGCTGGCCATGGAGATCCTGGTGCTGCTGGTGTTCCTGGTCTCCGCGGTGACGGTGCTGGTCCGGGACGGGGCGCGGCGCGGCTGGCTCTCGCCGCTGATCGGCGACGGCTCGCTCGGCTTCTCGACGGCCGCCGTGCTGGGCGCGGTGTCGGTCGCGGTGCTCTCGTACCTGGGCTTCGACGCCATCGCCTCCTTCGCGGAGGAGGTGACGGGGGGTTCGGCACGGGTGGCCCGGGCGGTGCTGTTCTGCCTGGCGCTGACGGGGGTGCTGTTCGTCGCCCAGACCTATCTGGCGGCGCTGCTGATGCCCGTGTCCTCCGCCGAGCTGGCCGCCGATCCGGCGAAGCAGGGCCCGGCCTTCTACGACGCGGTGGAGTCCTCCGTGGGGCTCTGGCTGCACGATCTGGTCGCGGTCAGCAAGGCGATCGGCGCGGCCTTCGCCGCGCTGGCCGGGCAGGCCGCCGCCGGGCGGCTGCTGTTCGCGATGGCCCGGGAGCGCCGGCTGCCGCGCCTGCTGGCCCGGACCTCGCAGGGAACCCCGCGGCCGGCGCTGCTGGTGGCGGCGACGATCACGCTGATCGCCGCGGTCTGGGCGGCCCGGCGCGACGACGGGCTGGACCACCTGGTCTCCGTGGTGAACATCGGGGCACTGGTCGCGTTCACCCTGCTGCACGCCTCGGTGGTGGGCTGGTTCGTGGTCAAGCGGATGGAGGGGCCCCCGAACCGGTGGAAGCACCTGGTCTGCCCGGTGCTGGGAGCCGCCGTGACCGTGGCGGTGATCGTCGAGGCCGCGTGGACGGCGCAGGTGGTGGGGGCGGTGTGGCTGGTGGTGGGCCTGGGGGTGCTGGTGTTCCAGCGCGGCCGACGCGCGAGCGACGGACGAGCCGGGCCCGGCTCGGGTGTCGGCCCCGGCGGCTAGCCTGCGTGCATGGGTCTGAATACATCGGCGGAGGCGCCACTGCCCGTCGGCCAGGTGTCCCGGCTCATCGGGGGCTGGATCGACAAGCTCGGCCAGGTGTGGGTGGAGGGGCAGATCACCCAGCTCTCGCGGCGGCCGGGGGCCGGGGTGGTCTTCCTGACGCTGCGCGACCCCTCGCACGACATCTCGCTCAGCGTGACCTGCTTCCGCCAGGTGTACGACGAGGTCGCGGACTCGGTGACGGAGGGCGCGCGGGTCGTCGTACTGGCCAAGCCGGAGTGGTACGCCCCGCGCGGGCAGCTGTCCCTGCGGGCCACCGAGATACGGCCGGTCGGCATCGGCGAGCTGCTGGCCCGGCTGGAGCGCCTCAAGCGGTCGCTGGCCGCCGAGGGGCTGTTCGCGCTGGACCGCAAGAAGCCGCTGCCCTTCCTGCCGCAGCTGATCGGGCTGGTCGTGGGCCGGGCCTCGGCGGCCGAGCGGGACGTACTGGAGAACGCGCGGCGGCGCTGGCCGGCCGTCCGCTTCGAGGTGCGCAACGTCGCCGTGCAGGGGGTCAATGCGGTGCCGCAGGTGATCCAGGCGGTCAAGGAGCTCGACTCCCTGCCCGAGGTCGACGTGATCATCGTGGCGCGCGGCGGCGGCAGCGTGGAGGACCTGCTGCCGTTCTCGGACGAGGAGGTCGTACGGACCGTCGCGGCGGCCCGTACCCCGGTGGTCTCGGCGATCGGGCACGAGCCGGACTCCCCGCTGCTGGACCTGGTCGCTGACCTGCGGGCCTCCACGCCCACGGACGCCGCGAAGAAGGTGGTCCCGGACGTGGGCGAGGAGCTGGAGCGGGTACGCCAGCTGCAGGGCCGGGGGCTGCGCGCGGTGCGGGGGCTGCTCGACCGGGAGGAGCGCGGGCTCGCACACGCCCTCGCGCGGCCCGTCTTCGTACACCCGCAGCGGATGGTGGAGACCCGCGAGGACGAGCTGGCGGCGCTGCTCGCGCGCGGCCGGCGCACGCTGGGGCACCTGCTGGACCGGGCCGACTCGGAGCTGGCGCACACCCTCGCCCGGGTGGTGGCGCTGTCCCCGGCGGCGACCCTGGAGCGCGGGTACGCCGTGCTCCAGCGGGCGGACGGACACGTGGTGCGCTCACCCGAGGACGTGGCGGCGGGCGAGGAGCTGCGCGCGCGGGTGGCGGAGGGCGAGTTCGCGGTGCGGGTCGCGGAGGTGGCCACGGCGGCCGCGGCGGCCGACCGGGAGCCTGGGTCGGGCACCGCTTAGCGACGACACACTGCCGCAACACTGTCGCTGTACTACGAATTTAAGGTGGAACGGGAATGGCCGAGGCCGAAACTGCGCTGGGGTACGAGCAGGCACGGGACGAGCTGATCGAGGTCGTCCGCAAGCTGGAGGCCGGCGGCACCTCGCTGGAGGACTCCCTGGCGCTCTGGGAGCGCGGCGAGGAGCTCGCGAAGGTGTGCCGGCACTGGCTCGAAGGGGCCCGCGCCCGGCTGGACTCGGCGCTGGCGGCCCGCGATGGCGGGGCGGGGGCAGGGGCGGACGGCGAGTGACGTCGGTCACCCCCCAGAGGATTTAGTTGAAAGTTCATCTACTTTCGCCGTAGTGTTCGAGTCAACGCTTCACCCCGCCTGCCGCATGGAAGAAGGCTTTCCGATGTCTCTCGTTCTTGACTCCGCCGCTCAGGACCTCCTGTTCCGCGAGGCCCGTACCGCCAACTCGTTCTCCGACGAGCCGGTGACGGAGGAGCAGGTTCAGGCGATCTACGACCTGGTGAAGTACGGCCCGACCGCCTTCAACCAGACGCCGCTGCGCATCACCCTGGTCCGCTCCCCCGAGGCCCGCGAGCGCCTCGTGCAGCACATGTCCGAGGGCAACAAGGCCAAGACGGCCTCCGCGCCGCTGGTCGCCATCCTCTCCGCGGACAACGAGTTCCACGAGGAGCTCCCGGCCCTGCTGCCGAGCTTCCCGCAGGCCAAGGACCTCTTCTTCGCCGAGCGCCCGGTCCGCGAGCAGTCCGCGCTGCTCAACGCCGCGCTGCAGGCCGCGTACTTCATCGTCGGCGTCCGCGCCGCCGGTCTGGCCGCGGGCCCGATGACCGGCGCCGACCTCGCCGGCATCCAGAAGGAGTTCCTGGACGCCGACCACACCCCGATGATGGTCGTCAACATCGGCAAGCCGGGCGAGGCCGCCTGGTACCCGCGCTCCCCGCGCCTGGACATCGACCAGGTCATCACCACCGTCTGAGTCCGCGACGGCGAACATCACGCAGAAGGCCGCGCGCCCCGGGATCCCGGGG
>NZ_JBHWVJ010000048.1:0-56271 GCF_042736725.1 Streptomyces sp. NPDC060028
GCTGCCGGGCGGGGGCCCTCGTACGTGTGCGGTCCGCTCAGACGACCTGGTGGAGCCAGCGCACCGGGGCGCCCTCGCCCGCGTGGCGGAAGGGCTCCAGCTCGTCGTCCCAGGGTTTGCCGAGCAGCTTGGCGATCTCCGCCTCCAGGTCGGTCTCGCCGAGCGCGGCGCGGGCGAGCGCGGCGCGCAGCCGGTCCTCCGGGATCAGGATGTCGCCGTGCATGCCGGTGACGGCGTGGAAGATGCCGAGCTCCGGCGTGGAGCTGTAGCGATCGCCCTCGGCGGTCGGGCAGGGTTCTGCGGTCACCTCGAAGCGGAGCAGGTGCCAGCCGCGGAGCGCCGAGGCGAGTTTCGAGGCGGTGCCCGCTTCGGCCTGCCAGGAGAACTCGGCTCTCCAGGTGCCCGGGGAGGCGGGCTGCCTGATCCAGTCGAGGTTCACCCGCACCCCGAGCACGCCCGCAACAGCCCATTCCACATGCGGGCAGAGCGCGCGCGGTGCGGAATGCACGTACAGAACTCCACGTGTCGTCACCGGGACCTCCAGTGTGGGACGAGGTCGGGAATAAACTCCAGAAAACGGACAGAATGTGACGTGATGTAATTTACCGGAAATGATCCGACATCGCGTCGCGGGACCTGCGGCCGAAACGCCACGGGAAAAAGCTACCGTGCGCCAGGGGTCATGGTGTGACGTACGGTCGCTCCAAGGCCCGTAAACGCAGAGCATTCACTCAGCAGGACGCCCCCGAACGATGCGGGGCGACGAGGAGGGACCACCCGATGCGCACCACCGCTCCGCGCCGCCGCGCGCGCCGGACTCTCGCGGGTGCGGGCGCGGCGGTCGTCGTGCTCGCCGGTGCGCTCGGCGGGTGTTCGTCGGGCGGGTCGGGCACCGGGAGTGACCGCGGGGCGCAGGCCGGGCCGCGGTGGAACACGGCGCCCGCCTCGATCGCGGCGGTGGGCGACTCCATCACACGTGGTTTCGATGCCTGTTCGGTGCTGGCCGACTGCCCGGAGGTGTCCTGGGCCACCGGCAACGACCCCGAGGTCCGCTCGCTCGCGGCCCGGCTGCTGGGTGACGCCGAGGTGCCCGCCCGCAGTTGGAACCTCGCGGTCACCGGCTCCCGGATGGCGGACCTGCCGGGGCAGCTGACCGCGGCCGCTGCGCACAAGCCCGACCTGGTCACGGTGATGGTGGGCTCGAATGACGCCTGCCGGCCGGCGGCTTCCTCGATGACGTCGGTGGCCGCTTTCCGCAAGGGCTTCGAGACGGCCCTGGCCGATCTGCGGACCGCCTCTCCCGCCTCCCAGGTGTACGTCTCCAGCGTGCCGGACCTCCAGCGGCTGTGGGAGCAGGGCAAGGACGATCCGATGGTGCGCAGGATCTGGAGCCTGGGCATCTGTCAGTCGATGCTCGCCGATCCGCAGTCGGCGGCCGCCGGGGCGACGGCCCGGCGCGAGCAGGTGCGGGCGCGGGTGGTCGAGTACAACGAGGTGCTGCGCGAGGTCTGTGCGAAGGACGCACTGTGCCGCTACGACGGCGGCGCGGTGTTCCAGTACCCCTTCGGGGCGGAGCAGTTGAGTCGCTGGGACTGGTTCCACCCGGGCAAGGGCGGGCAGGCGCGGCTCGCGGAACTGGCGCACCGCCAGGTGACGGCGGCCGAGCCGCCGCGTTGACGCGTCCGTGGGCGGAAGGGTCCGGGGGCGGGTGTCAGGGCCCGCCCCCGGACCGGCTTTCAGGGGTGATTTCCGGCCATACGGTGTGTCAGGCGATGTCGAGCGTCACGGTCAGCCGGGTGTCACCGTGCGAGTGGCTCGCGCGGACCTCGTAGGTGCCGCCGACGCGCTGCCAGCCGCGCGCGGCCTCGTCCCAGATCTCGAAGGCCCGGGCGGGCAGCGGTATCTCCACCTCGACGCTCTCGCCGGGGCGGGCCTCGACCCCGGCGAAGGCGGCGAGCCAGCTCGCGGGCCGCTCCACGCGGTCCCCGACCGGAGCCAGGTAGACCTGGACGACCTCGCGGCCGGGCCGGGCGCCGGTGTTGGTGAGACGGACCCGCGCGGCCGTGGCGGTGGTCTCCAGCGACTCGTACGCCCAGTCGGTGTAGCCGAAGCCGTGCCCGAAGGGGTAGGCGGGGGTCACGCCTTGGGCCTCGTACGCCCGGTAGCCGATGAAGAGCCCCTCGCGGTACTCCAGGCGCCCCTCGGCCGGGACCACCTCGGTGACGGGGGCGTCGGCGAACTCCGCGGGCCAGGTGGTGGGCAGTCGCCCGCCCGGCTCAGCGTCGCCGAGGAGTACGTCGGCCAGTGCGGCCCCGCCCTCCTGCCCGGGGAACCAGGTCAGCAGGACGGCGGCCACGTCCTCGCGCCACGGGAGTTCCACCGGTGAGCCGGCGTTGACGACGACGACGGTGTTCGGGTTCGCGGCGGCGACGGCACGGACCAGGTCGTTCTGCCGCCCCGGGAGGGTGAGGTCGCGCCGGTCGAAGCCCTCGGACTCCACGCGCTCGGTGGTGGCGACGACCACGACGGCGGTGTCCGCGGCGCGGGCCGCCTCCACGGCCTCGGCGATGAGCTCGTCGGCGTCGCGCCGCGGGCCGAGGTGGAGCAGGGAGAACATGATCGCCTTGAGCGGCAGCCCGCTCATGTCGGGGACCTGGTAGGTCAGCGAGACCTCGACCGGCTCCCCCGAGGTGAGGGCGATGCGGGCGCGCTCGCTGGGGGCGCCGAAGAAGGCCTCGAAGGGATCGGCCTCGTCGCCCATCTCCTGGACGCCGTCCCACAGGGGCCGGCCGCCGACGGCGAGGGCGAAGGCGCCGAGTCCGCGGGTGCCGAACGCGTGCTCGCCGCTCTCGCGCGGCAGGAACGTACCGGTGACCTCGATGCTCGCCATGGTCTCGTACGACGCGCCCTCGGGCAGGTCGTCGCCGATCCACTGGACCTGGCCGGACGGGAGGCTGCCCTCGCCGAGGACGGCGCCGGAGGCGTCGCGGCAGATCGCGCGGAGCTCGAAGCCCTTGTCGGCGGCGCCGAGTTCCTCGGAGGGGTCGGCCCCGACGGCGAAGGTCAGCGCGCCGTCCGGGAGGGCCGCGGTGAGGCCGTCGAGCGGGGAGACGACGCGCTCGGGGAAGACGGTGGCCGAGCCGCCGCCGAGGACCCGGGCGTCGCGGGCGGCGGCGCCGAACAGGGCCACGGTGCGGCCGCCGGCGGGGTCGAGGGGCAGCGCGCCCTCGTTCCTGACCAGGACGAAGCCGCGGGCGGCGATCTCGCGGGCCAGTGCCTGGCCGTCGATCGGGGCCGGGGGCTCGGCGACGACGGCGGGGGCGCCCTCCAGGACGCCGACGCGGGCGGCGAGGCGCAGGACGTTGCGTACGGCGTCGTCCACGGCGGCTTCGGGGACCTCGCCGGCGCGCACGGCCTCGGCGAGCGGGGCACCGTAGACGGTGGTCGGGCCGGGCATGGCCACGTCGAGGCCGCCGAGGATGTCACCGGTGGTGGAGCGGGCGGCCATCCAGTCGGAGACGTTGTAGCCGTCGAAGCCCCATTCGCCGCGCAGGACTTCGTTGACCAGGTACCGGTGCTCGGTCATCGTCGTGCCGTTGACCTGGTTGTAGGCGGTCATGATGCCCCACGGGTGGGCATTGGCGACGATGGCCTCGAACGGCGCCAGGTACAGCTCGCGCAGCGGGCGCGGGGCGATGACGCTGTCGACGGTGAAGCGCTCGGTCTCGGCGTCGTTGCCGACGAAGTGCTTGACGGTGGTGCCGACCCCGCCCTCCTGGACGCCGTTCACGTATCCGCTGCCGATGGCGCCGGTGAGGTACGGGTCCTCGGAGTAGCACTCGAAGTGACGGCCGCCGAGCGGGGAGCGGTGCAGGTTGACGGTGGGCGCGAGGAGGACGTGGACGCCCTTGCGGCGGGCCTCCTGGGCGAGGAGCCGGCCGGCGCGGCGGGCGAGGGCGGGGTCCCAGGCGGCGGCGAGCGCGGTCGGGGAGGGCAGTGCGACGGACGGGTCGTCGGCGGTCCATCGCACGCCGCGCACCCCGATGGGGCCGTCGGACATGACGAGGGACTTCAGCCCGATCTCGGGGACGGCGGGCAGGGACCACATGTCCTGGCCGGCCAGCAGCCGGGCCTTGGTGTCGAGATCCAGCTTGCCCAGTGCCGCCTCTGCGGCGTCTTCGCGGACCTGATCGGCATCGGTCACGGCCGTGCCTCCTCATCGAGTGCGGTGCGTGCGGTGTGCGGTTGCCCCCATCGTGGACCTGTTCCCTGTAGAACGGTAGGGTTCGTAATCTGTTCGTGATCAGAGGATGTCGTACGGTCCTGCTGGCAGGTGGTGACGGAGAAGGGGGCCGCGATGGTCAGGGCGAGGAGCGAGGAGCGGCGCGAGGACATCGTCCGCGCCGCGGTCGAGGTGATCGCGGAGCGCGGCTACCGGGGCGCGTCCCTGGGCGCGGTCGCCGAGCGCGTGGGCCTGACCCAGCAGGGGCTGCTGCACTACTTCCCCACCAAGGAGGCGCTGCTGGTCGCCGTCCTGGAGGAGCGCGACCGCTGGGACACCGGCGGCGGCCCGCGCGCCTCGGCCGGCGCCTGGCGCCTGGACCTGCTCGCCTCGCTGGTGGACTACAACGCGATGCGGCCGGGCATCGTGCAGACCTTCTCGGCGCTGCTGGGCGAGAGCGTCACCGACGGGCACCCGGCGCGGGAGTTCTTCACCGAGCGGTACGCCCAGGTGCGCGGGGAGATGGCGGAGGTCCTGCGCGCCGAGTTCGGCGACCGCCTCCCGTCGGGCCTCACCCCCGAACAGGCGGCCCCGCTGCTGACGGCGGTGATGGACGGCCTCCAGTACCAGTGGCTGCTCGCCCCGGAATCGGTGGACATGCCGGCCGCGTTCCGCTCCTTCCTGACCCTGCTGCGGGGGCCCGGCGCGTAGGCCCGGGAGCCGACCGGGCATCCTTTCCCCGGGATTGCGACGGGGGGAGAGCGGGAGATGGAGACGGAGACGGAGAAGAAGGTCACGTGGTCGGAGCTGTTCTTCGACCTGGTGCTGGTGTTCGCGGTGACCCAGGTCTCGGCGCTGCTGCACCACGACCACGGATGGGCGGGCACCGGCCGGGCGCTGATCGTCTTCGTGCCCGTGTACTGGGTGTGGGTGGGCAACACCATCCACGCCAACACCCATGACGCGGACCGGCCGCTGAACCGGATCGCCCTCTTCGCGGCCGGGCTGTGCGGCCTGTTGATGGCCCTGGCGCTGCCCGAGGCCTTCGGGGACCGCGGACTGCTCTTCGCCTGCGCCTACTTCTGCGCCCGCCTGGTGCTCGCGGCTCTGGCCCATGGCCGCAGGGGGCACCTGAGGCCGACTCCGGTGACGCTGTCGGTGCTGGTCAGCGGCCCGTTGCTGCTGGCCGGCGGCATCCTCGACGGCAGGGCCCGGATCTGGCTGTGGGCGCTGGCCGCCGCCGTGGAGCTGGCCTCGCCCCGGCTGACGCGCCGCAACATGATGCGGCTGAACTTCGACTCGGGGCATCTCGCCGAGCGGTTCGGCCTGTTCGTGATGATCGCGCTGGGCGAGTCGATCGTGGCGGTCGGCGCCCCCGTGGCCACCTCCCCGCAGTTGGGCGCCGGCTCCCTGGCGGCCGTGGCCGCGGCGTTCACCCTGGTGTGCAGTCTGTGGTGGGTGTACTTCCACCTGGCCGCGAGCGCGGTCCGGCACGGGCTGGAGACGGCGGCCGTACGGGCCGACGTGGCCCGGCAGGTGCTCTCGTACGGCCACCTCTCCCTGATCGCCTCGGTCATCGGGGTGGCCGTCGGCATGGCCGAGGCCGTCGCCCACCCCGGCGCACGCCTCCCGCTCGGGGTGACCGCCCTGCTCTACGGGGGCTGCGCCCTCTTCCTGGCCACCTTCGGGTACACGCGCTGGCACCTGTTCCGCTCGTGGTCGGTGACCCGGCTGGCCGCGGCCGCCGTCACCCTGGCCCTGCTGCCGCTGGCCGCGCTGCTGCCCTCGCTGGGCGCGCTGGTCCTGCTGACCGCGGTGGTGACCGCCCTCAACCTGGCCGAGCTCGGCCTCGTCCGCACCCGCGGCGAACTGCCGGGCACCGCGGCGCCGGTCTAGTGCTGTGACCGGAAAGGTTCACCGCGTCGCGGCGCCCGGCACGGCACTCGCCGCCTGCGCCGCCCGGCCCGATCTGGCGCTGGTCTCCCTGCATCCCGAGGACGCCCCGCGCCGCCTGGTCTACGCCGCCACCCCGCGCGGGCTCGCCCCCTCCCCCGCCGTGGCGGCCTTCCTCGCCCTGCTGCGGGAGACCGCGGCCGGGCTGGCATCCTGGGACGCGTGAAGATCGCCGCCGCGCAGATGACCTGCGTTCCCGCCGACCCGGCCGCCAATGCCGCGCAGGCCGCGGAACTGGCCCGACAGGCCCGGGAGCAGGGGGCCGCGCTGGTGGTGTTCCCCGAGTTGGCCCTCACCGGCTACGAGTTGGCGGCCATTGCCGCCGACCCGGGGCTGTGCCTGACCGACGCGGACGACCCCCGACTCGACCGGGTCCGCGGCGGCGGGATCGCCACCGCCGTCAATGTCGCCCTGCGCTCCGCCGACGCGCGGCGCCCCGTCCTCGCGACCCTGGTCCACGACGCCGACGGCGCGCACGTGACGACGTACGCCAAACAGCACCTGTACCGCCACGAGCAGGACGTCTTCGCGGCGGGCGAGCACCCCGGGCACTTCGAACTCGGCGGGATCCGCTTCTCCTTGGGCATCTGCTACGACAACCACTTCCCGGACGTGCCCGCCGCGGGCGCGGCGGCCGGCTGCCGGGTCCACCTGGCCTCCTCGCTGTACGGGACCGGCGAGGGGATCCGCGAGCGGGCCACCGTCCACCCCGGGATCGCGCGGGACCACGGCCTGTACGTGGCGCTGGCCAACCACGTCGGCCCGGCCGGACCGTGGACGGGCTGCGGCGGCGCCGCCGTATGGGCCCCGGGCGGAGCCCTGCTGGCCGCGGCGGACGACCGTACGCCGTCGGTCGTGACGGCGGAGGTCGCCTCATGCTGTGACCGGAAGGATTCACGGCCCTAGGACTTGGCGCGGTGCGGGCCCAGATCCCGCAGCACGCAACCGAGTTCCTCCGCGGTCAGGGCCGGGCCGGGCAGCGGGCCCGCCGGAGCGCTCGCCCGCAGCCCGTCGAGGAACAGCGCGAGCGGGCGGCGCCAGCCGTCGGGCGCCGTGGCCGCCAGGGCCGGCACGGCGCGGCCGAGCGCGGCGAGCGCGAGGAGCAGGTCCTCCACCACGATGTCGGCCCGCACCGACCCTTCCCGCTGCGCGCGCCCGATCAGCAGCTCCGCCGTCTCCCGGTTGTGCGCGTGGACCGCGTCCAGGGAGCGCACGCCCTCCACTCCCGTCGTCATCAGGTCGTTGGTGCCCCGGTCCGCGGCCAGCCCGGCGAACACGACGTCGAGGTACCCGGTGAGCCCCTGCCAGGCGTCCGCCGCCGCCCGCGCCTGCTCCCCGGCGGCCACCGTGTGGGCGAGGGCGCCGCGGAAGACCTCGTCCACGAGCGCCGCGCGGCTCGGGAAATGCCGGTACAGGGTGGCGTTGCCGACCCCGGCCCGGCGGGCGATGTCGTCGAGCGGGGCGTCCAGGCCGTGGGCCGCGAAGGCCTCGCGCGCCGCCTCGACCAGCAGTTCACGGTTGCGCCGCGCATCACGCCGTACCGGTACGGCCCGCTTCTCGGGCCGCTCTTCGCCGACTGCCATCGCCACTCCTCGGAGGTACCGGGGAGCATTCCCCGGTACCGATGCTATCGTCGGAAGCGAAACCGGGGAGCACTCCCCGTTTCAGGCGACCGAGGGGCGGCGGCGATGGCGGACACGGCGTTGGTGTTGGGCGGCGGCGGAGTCGTGGGCGGGGCCTGGGCGGTCGGCATGCTGGCCGGACTGGCCGAGGCCGGACTCGACCTCTCCCTCGCCGACGTGATCGTCGGGACCTCCGCGGGAGCGCTCATCGGCACCCGGATCGCCTCGGGCGTCCCGATCGAGGAGCTCTACGCGGAGAACTGCGCCGGGGAACGCACGGTCGACGTCACGGTCACCCTGCGCCAGACCGCCGCGTTCCTGCGGGCGGCACTCGGCTCGCGCGACCCGGAGCGCTCGGTGCGGCGGCTCGGACGGGCCGCGCTGGCCTCCCGTACGGTCCCGGAGGCGGCCGTCTTCGACGCGGTCGCCGCACTGCTGGGCGGCGAGGTGCCCCGGTGGCCCGAGCGCGACCTGCGCCTGACGGCGGTCGACGCGCGCACGGGGGAGCTGAAGGCCTTCGACGCGGGTTCGGGCGTCACCCTGCGCGAGGCGCTCGCGGCGAGTTGCGCGGTGCCGGTGGTGTGGCCGCCCATAACGATCGCGGGCGGCCGCTGGATGGACGGCGGCTCCCGCTCGACCTCCAATGTCCACCTCGCCCGGGGCCACCGGCGCGTCGTCGCGATCACACCGATCCCCAAGGCGGTCGGACCGCACCCGAACGCCCACGAGCAGGGCGCCGCACTGGAGCGGGAGGGGTCGCTGGTGGCCGTACTGTCCCCGGACCGCGCCGCCCGCAAGGCCTTCGGCCGCAACATGCTGGACCAGACGCGCGGCCCCGGGGCCGCTCGCGCGGGCCGCGTCCAGGCGGCCGCCTGCGCGCAGGCCGTGGCCGCCGTCTGGCAGGGCTGACCCGCCGCTACTGCGCTGCGGTCCCGGCCCCGGCATCGGCGTCGATCCCGGTCGGCACCTCAGGCACCTCGGCCACCGTCGGCTCCTGCGCCGGCACCAGGTCCCGCGCCATCAGCGTCGCCCCGGCCACCGCGCCCGGCATCAGGAAGACCGCCACCAGCGGCACCAGGAACGACAGCACCAGCGGAACCCCGAAGCCGAGCACCAGCAGCCGCCGCGACCGCAGCAGCGCGAGCTGCCCGGCCAGGTCCATCCGGCGCCGCTGGAGCGCGACGGAGGTGAGCTCCTGGGTCAGGAAGTACCCGGAGACGCAGAACCCGAGCGCCGGGACCACGGTCTGCCCGATCACCGGGACGAAGCCGAGGGCGAAGAGCAGGATCCCGTACAGCAGCACCCGCCCCAGGATCCGCAGGCTGTCCCGGGCCGCGATCCACAGCTCGCGCCAGAGCGGGAGCCCGGACCCGGGCACCTCGCCGCCCTCGCTCCGGTCGACCTGCTCCGAGAGGGACTCGTAGAACGGCTGGCCGATCAACAGGGTCACGGCGGTGAAGGTGATCACCGCGAGGAAGAGTCCGAGGCAGAAGACCAGGGCGGTCAGGAACCCGCGGAAGAGCCCCAGCCACGGCGCGGACCAGCCGTCGGCGAAGGGGGTGGCCCAGCCGGCCAGGTCGTCGGCGCCGTAGCCGAGCCCGACCAGCGCGCCGGCGTACAGCACCAGCGACACCAGCCCCGGCAGCAGCCCGAAGCCGAGCCACCGGCCGTGCTTGAAAACCCATCGCTGGCCGGCCAGCAGATAGCCGAATCCCCCCGCAAGATCACGCATGGTTCCAGCTTAGGACGGCGAACGCCGAAGGCCGCACCCAGGTGTCCGGGTGCGGCCTTCGGGAAGCGGGTGCGAGATCAGACGGCGAGCTCGACCGTGATGTTGCCGCGGGTGGCCTTGGAGTACGGGCAGACCTGGTGGGCCTTCTCGATGAGGTCCTTGGCGGTGGCGGCGTCCACGTTCGGGATCACGGCGGAGATCTTGACGATCAGGCCGAAGCCGTCGTCGTTCTTGCCGATGCCGACCTCGGCGGTCACGGTGGAGCCGGAGATGTCGGCGTTCACGTTCTTCGCGACGACACCCAGGGCGCCCTGGAAGCAGGCGCTGTAGCCGGCGGCGAACAGCTGCTCCGGGTTGGTGCCGGCGCCGCTGCCACCGAGCGCCTTCGGCGGGTTCACGACCACGTCGAGCTGGCCGTCGTTGGTGGCGACGCGGCCGTCACGGCCGTTCTCGGCGGTGGCGACAGCGGTGTACGCGACATCGGACTGCTGGATGGACATGTAAGAAGATCCTCCTGGTAGTCGCCGCGACTCGCGCCCACGATCGCAACGGTGTGGTGTGAGCCTAACCGGTGAAAGAAACGATCATCTTTCCGGTGTTCTCGCCGCGCAGCATTCCGAGGAAGGCGTCGGTCGCGTTCTCGATGCCCTCGAAGACCGTCTCGTCGTAGCGCAGCTCGCCGGAGCGCAGCCAGCCGGCCACATCCTGGACGAACTGCTGCTGCAGCCCGGTGTGGTCGCCGACCAGCACGCCCTGCAGGCGCAGCCGCTTGCCGATGACCAGGGCGAGGTTGCGCGGGCCCGGGGTGGGCTCGGTGGCGTTGTACTGGGCGATGGCCCCGCACAGGGTGGCGCGGCCGTGCACCTTCAGGGAGGAGATGGCGGCCTCGAGGTGGTCGCCGCCGACGTTGTCGAAGTAGACGTCGATGCCCTCGGGGGCGGCGGACTTCAGCTGCTCGCCGACGGGGCCGTTCTTGTAGTTGAAGGCGGCGTCGAAGCCGTACTTCTCCGTGAGCAGCGTCACCTTCTCGTCGGAGCCGGCGGAGCCGATCACCGCGGAGGCGCCCTTGATCTTGGCGAACTGCCCGACGAGGCTGCCCACCGCGCCCGCCGCGCCGGAGACGAAGACGGAGTCGCCCTCCTTGAAGGAGGCGACCTCGAAGAGGCCGGCGTAGGCGGTCAGACCGGGCATGCCGAGCACGCCGAGGTAGGTGGAGAGCGGGGCGAGCGAGCCGTCCACCTTGGTGGCGTGCCGGGCGTCCACGTCCGCGTACTCGCGCCAGCCCAGCCCGTGCAGGACGTGGTCGCCGACCGCGAAGCGCTCGTCGGCGGAGGCCACGACCTCGCCGACCGCGCCGCCGTCCATGGGCTTGTCGAGCTGGAAGGGCGGGACGTAGGACTTCACGTCGTTCATCCGGCCGCGCATGTACGGGTCCACGGACATGTGCAGGTTGCGCACCAGGATCCGGCCGGGGGCCGGGGCCGCGACGGGCACCTCGCGCAGGGCGAAGTCCTCGGCGACGGGCCAGCCCTGCGGGCGGCGGACGAGGTGCCACTCGCGGCTGACGGCGGGGATCTCGGACATGCGGCGCTCCTGGGGTGGTGGAGGGGAATGCTTCAGTACGTGAAACAACCATGCGCCTGCATATTTCATGTTGTCAAGTAAATGGGTACGCTGGATCCATGCCCACTCGTCGCGCAGACCCCCTGACCCTCGAGGTCGTCGAGCTCATCGGCGACGTCGTGGCCCGCTACCACGAGGAGTACGAGCACGCGGCCGCCAGCCACCAGCTCACCGGCGCCCAGGCGCGCGTGCTGAACCTGCTGTCCTACGAGCCGACCGCCATGCGCAAGATCGCGCAGAAGCTGAAGTGCGAGCCCTCGAACATCACCGGCATCGTGGACCGCCTGGAGAGCCGGGGCCTGGTCGAGCGCCGCCCGGACCCGGCCGACCGCCGGGTGAAGCTGGCCGCCCCCACCGAGGAGGGTCTGCGGACCGCCGACCGGCTGCGCGAGTCGCTGGACTTCGCGCGCGAACCGCTGGCCGGGCTCAGCACGGCCGAGCGGGCGGTCCTGCGGGACCTGCTCAGGCGGATGCTGGGCTGACCCGGAGGCTCAGGAGCAGCCGAAGATCCAGAACACGCACGACTTCGTCGGCTTCGGCGTGGGCTGCGGCGCCGGGGGCTGCGGGGGCGTCCCGGGCGGCTGCGCGGTGCCGGAGGTGCTGGGTGCGGGCTGCCCCGACGTCGTGGGACGTACGGTTCCCCCCGGCGCGGGAGTCCCCTGCCCCGGGCCCGCCTTGCCCGACGCGGAGGGCGACGTCGCCGGCCCGGGAGCCCGGCTGCTCCCGGCACTCGCCCCCGGCCCGGCCGACTTCGTGGCTCCGGCGGTGGCCTTCGCGGCCCCGGCGGCCTTCCCCGAAGGCAGCGCCGACGGCGCGGCGGGCGCGCCCTCCTGGCTCGGCAGGGCGTCCGGCGCCTTCGGACCGGCGTCGTCGGTCAGCACCACCGTGGCCGCCCGGTCGGAGCGCTGCCCGTCCATGGCCATCCGGGCCACGGCGAGCGTGCCCGCGGTCGCGAGCAGCAGCCCGAGCCCCATGGTCAGCACGGTCCGGCGGCGCCTGCGGTGCGTGGCACGGCGGCGCGCACCCGCCCTGCGCTCGTTCGGCACGGACAGCACGACGAGCGAGTCGGCGTACACGTCGGCCAGCGTGGGCTGCGGCACGGACTCCCCCGCCACCGCGACGGGCGGCACGGGCGGCACGGGCGGCACGGGCGCGGCGGGTATCAGGTACTCGGCCGGGGTCCCGCACCCGGCGCACGCCAGTGCGCCGTTGAGGTGCCTCCGGCAGGCGGGGCAGTAGTTCATAGGGCCCGCAGGCTACGTGGTCCGCGGCAACATCCGTATCCCGGATACGTAAGGATCCTGTGTGGAATCGTTGACTCCATGACAGCGAACCCGACGCCGGGCACCACCCGGGGCCCGTTCGGGCCGGCCTCCTTCCAACTGGTGCTGCTGCGTCGGATGGCGGATTTCCAGCCCGGTCTCGCCGAAGAGGCCCGCCACCGGCTCGGCGCCACGCTCGCCGAGCAGCGGGAGGCCAACAAGCGCTGGCAGGCGATGGCCCGCTCGCCCCGCTCCCGCGGCGCGCTGGCCCGCTACCGGTCGGTGCTGGGCCCGCCCGAGTCCGCCGAACGTCGCACGATCGGCGATCTGGAGTGCGAGGCCCTGCTGTGGCCGGTCCCGCTCTGGCCGGACCTGCGCTTCGAGGTGCTGGCCGCGCCCGACGGGGCGGTGTGGAACGAGTGGCTGGTCCGGGCCCCGGGCGCGCGGGGGCCCGTACTGGAATCGGCGCAGGACCTGCGGCCCTGGTCGGCGACGGTGGACGAGGTGGCGCGGGCCTTCGCCCCGGCGCGCCCGATGGAGGGCACCGCCCCGACCCGATGGCGCCTCGCGTTCACCGCGCGGGGCAGGCCGTGCGTGGCGGAGTTCACGTACGGACTGCTCCAGGAGGTCTCGGTCGCGGGCGCGGACAGCCCTTAGGAGCGCAGGAAGGCGCGGACGCCCGCCGAGGTGGCGTCGTCGTCCAGCAGGTCGTTGTGCTTGAGGCAGCCGACCGGCGTGTTGGCCGCCCCGGCCAGCGGGACGCTGTCGTCGGGGTTGACGGTCTCGTCGCAGTTCGACCAGAAGGTCGCGTACGCGACCGCGCCGGGGGTCTCGTCGCCGGAGTTCAGGTTCTTCACGACGTACGACCCGGGTGTCATGTCCCGGCACGCCTGGTCCCACAGGGCGCAGGCCCACGCCGTGGAGGTGCCGCGGTTGGGCCCGGCCAGCGAGACCCAGTGGGCCACGGTCCGGTCGCCGCCGCCGAACTTCACGTACCAGCGGCTGACGAGCGAGCCGAAGGAGTGCGCGACCACGTCCACCTTGGCGGCGCCGGTCTGCCGGCGGACCTGGTCGACGTACGCGCCGAGCTGCCCGGCCAGGACCTCGTTGACGGACTGGTGGGTGTCGTATCCCCACGAGAAGAGCCCGGAGTCGCCGTACCCGTCGGCCCGCAGGTCCTCGCGCAGTGCGCCCCAGACGCCCGGATCGGCGTTGTAGCCGTGCACGAAGACCACCGGATTGTGCGATGACGCCTGGTCAGAGGCCTTGGCTGTCACCCGTTCGGCGGCGTGGGCCGGGAGGGGCGCGAGCAGCGCCAGACAGAGTGTCAGGAGTGCGAACAGTCGCTGGCGGGCCGTCAGCATCGAGTCCCCTTTACCTTGTTACGCGTGAGTAGCGTGTGCGGTGCGCGCATCGTCGTGCCTGTCGGTACAGAAATCCACCCCCGTGCAGCACTCCGAGAGGCCTTCCGGCCCCTGACGGCATCCCCCAGCTGGAGTATCAAATCGGGCAATACGCCTGTCGGGCCCGAGAAGATACAAAGGTGACCGGCACCCCGCCGGCCGTCTTGCGTCAGCGCTCTCGGGAGGATCTGCCGTGACCGTCAGTCTTGAGCAGTTGCGCCGCTGCCACGTCGCCGTCGACCTCGGAGCGGCCCGGACCCGCGTGTACGTCAAGGGCGCCGGCCTGGTCGTGGACGAGCCCAGCGTCGCCGCGGTGAACACGCGGACCGGTGCACTCATCGCCGTCGGCACCTTCGCCGAGCGGATGACCGGCCGCACACCCGACTACATCCGGGTCGTACGCCCCGTCTCCGGCGGCACCGTCGTGGACATCGAGATGGCCCAGCGCATGCTGCGCCACCTCCTCGGCGAGAAGCTCCGGCGCGCCCTGCGCCGCAAGCCGCGACTGCGGGCCGCCGCCTGCACCCCGCACGACGCCGACCCGCTGGCCCAGCGTGCGGCCGTCGAAACCCTCGTCGGGCTCGGCGCCCGCCGCGTCGAACTGGTCGACACCCTGATCGCGGCGGCCGTCGGCTGCGGCCTGCCCGTGGAGCAGCCGACCGCGACGATGATCATGGTGTGCGGGGCCGCGGCCACCCAGGTCGCCGTCCTCTCCCTCGGCTCGATCGTCACCGCCGAGCGGATCCCCGTCGGCGGCGAGGCCATCGACCACGCGGTGGTCCAGCACCTGCGCCACGCCCACGAGCTGATGCTGCCCAGCCAGGCCGTCCGGCCCCTCCAGCTGGCCCTGCACGGCAACGGCATCACCGCCGAGGGCCCGGCCTCCACCCTGATCCACGGCCGCGACGTGGCCACCGGCCTCGCCCGCTCCGTGCACGTGGACACCGCCGCCGTCCGCGACGCCATCCACACCCCGCTGACCGCCGTGCTCGACGGCATCGGCAAGGTGCTCAGGGACTGCCCCCCGGACCTGGTCGCCGACCTGACCGACCGGGGAATCATGATGGTGGGCGGCAGCGCCCTGCTGCCGGGCCTGGACCAGATGCTGCGCGACGCCACCGGGATGCCCGTGGCCATCGCGGAGCGGCCGGACGTGTGCGCCGTCCTCGGTCTCGGCATGATGCTCGAGGGAAAGATCGCCCCCATGGTCCTCAACCCGCTGGCCGAATGACGCACCACGAGCCGTCGAGCCTCCCGGTCCTGCTGGAGGCGGTTCTGAGCGTCGGCTCCGAACTCGAGCTGCACACCACCCTCCAGCACATCGTGGACTCGGCGGCCGAGCTCTGCGCGGCACGCTACGGCGCGCTCGGGGTCGTCGACCCCGAGCGCGTCCGGCTGACCGAACTGTTCACGACCGGCCTGACCGAGGCCGAACGGGCCGCGATCCCCCGGCTGCCGGACGGCCGCCGAGGCCTGCTCGGCGCGCTCATCAGCGACCCGCGCCCGCTCATGCTGGCGGACCTCGCCGAGGACCCCCGCTCGGCGGGCTTCCCACCGGGCCATCCCCCCATGCGCAGCTTCCTCGGCGTCCCGATCCGGGTGCACACCGAGGTGTTCGGCAACCTCTACCTCACCGAGAAACGGGGCGGCGGCCCCTTCACGGACGAGGACCTCGCGCTGATGCGCGTCCTGGCCTCCCAGGCGGGCATAGCGATCGGCAACGCCCGCCTGTACGAGACCGCGCGCCGCCGGGAACGCTGGATCGAGGGCGCCGCAGCGGTGACCACCACCCTGCTCGCCGGCCGCCCGGCCGCGGACGCGCTGATGTGCGTGGCCGAACGGGCGCGGCTGCTCGCGGACGCCGCGGCCGGCGTGGTCCTCCAGCCGACCCCGGAGGGCGGCATGGAGATCGTGGCCGCCTCCACGCACGGCGATCCCGGGGACCTGGTGGGCACGGCCATCGCGCCCGGTTCGCCGGTGCTGGAACAACTCCTCGGCGGGGAGGCGGTCTTCATAGAGGATTCCGCCACCGACCCCCGGATGACCACGCACGTGCGCGAGCGCTTCGGGCCCAGCATGATGCTGCCGCTGCAGAGCGGCGGCCAGCTGATCGGGACCCTGGCCCTGCCGCGGGCCCGGGGCGGCCCGCCGTACGACGCGGTCGACCGGCTGCTGGCCTCGCAGTTCGCCTCGCAGGCCGCGCTGGCCCTCGTACTGGCGGACGCCCAGCACGACCGGGAACAGCTCGCCGTCTACGAGGACCGCGACCGCATCGCGCGGGACCTGCACGACCTGGTGGTGCAGCGGCTGTTCGCCACCGAGATGATGCTGGAGAGCACCCGGCGCCGGGCCGCGAACGCGCCGACCGGGGACACCGTGGGCGAGGAGCTCAGCCGGGCGGTCGACGAGCTGGACTCCACCATCCAGGAGGTCCGCACGGCCATCTTCGCCCTCCAGCAGCCGCCGACGGACGCCCCGACGACCTTCCGGGGCCGGGTCCTTCGGGAGACCCGCGGGGCTGCGGTCCTGTTCGGCTTCCCGCCGTCGGTGCACTTCGCGGGCGCGGTGGACGCGCTGCTGCCCGAGCCGGTGGCGGGTGACCTGCTGGCGGCGCTGCGCGGTGCGCTGGCCGCGGCGCACCGGCGCAGCGAGGTCACCTCCATCGACGTGAACGTGGACGCGTCCCCGGCCCGGGTCCGCCTCATGGTGTCGGACGACGGCCGCACGGAGGCCGGGACCCGGGGGACGACCGTGACGTGGGAGTCAGCGCTGTAGGGGAGGCCGGGTGGCGGCGCGCAGCGCGATCCGGGTGCTGGACTGGGCCACGCCGGCCTCCCGCTTGAGCCGCCGCAGCAGGGCGTCGAGCGCCGCGGGGTCGGCGGCCCGGGCCCGTACGAGGTAGTCGTACTCCCCCGTCACGTGCACCACCTCGGTGATCCCGGGCAGCGTGGCGACCCGCTGCTCGAACTCCTCGTTGGTGGTGTCCTGGCGGAGGGTGAGGTCGATGAAGACCACCAGCCCGCCCCTGGTGTCGGCCGCCGGATCCACCACGACGGTGAATCCCCTGATCACGCCGTCGCGGCGCATCCGGCGCACCCGGTCCGCGGTGGCGTTCGCGCTGAGCCCGACGCGGACGCCGAGATCGCGGTACGAGATCCGCGCATCCTCCTGGAGGATGCCGAGGATTTCCCTGTCGAGGCCGTCCATACCGCGATTCTCGCAGTCGACGCCGTTAATCGCGCCCGTTCCCCGCGCCCGGGCGGGGACCCTCGCCGTCATGAACGAACTGCTGACACCGGCCCTGGCCGGGGCCGCCGCGGGCCTGGGCGTGGCCATGCCGATGGGTGCGATGAGCGTGCTGCTGCTCCAGGAGGCGCTGCGCGACCGCCGCGCGGCGGTGGCCGCGGCGGCCGGCATCGCGACCGTGGACCTCGGCTACGCGGCCCTCGCCACCGCCCTCGGCCCCTGGGTCGCCTCCCACGTCTCCCCGGTCGAAGCCTGGGTCCGCCTCACCTCGGCGGCGATCCTCCTCGCCATCGCCGCCCACGGCCTGCTGTCCGCCCGCGGCGGGGTGCCGGCCGGGGAGGCCGCCCCCGGCGGGACCGGGGCGTTGCGGTCGTACGGCACGTACGTCGGGCTGACGGTCGTGAACCCCACCACCGCGCTCTACTTCGCCGCGCTCACCACCGCCCAGGGCGCGAGCCTGCGCGGCGGCGGCGCCGGGGCCGCCTTCCTCGTCGGCGTCGGGCTCGCCTCCCTGCTCTGGCAGCAGGCACTCGTCGCCCTCGGGGCCGTCGCGGCCGGCCGGATCTCCGCCACCGCCCGTACCTGGACCTTCCGCCTCGGCTACGGCCTCGTCGCCGCCTACGCCCTGAAGATCGCCTTCCCGCTGCCGTAGGCCGCGCCCCGGCCCGGCTCGGGCTCGGCCCGGCTCGGCCCGGCCCGGCCCGGCTCAGACAAGTCCCGCCGGGGCCGGTCGACTTGCGGGGCAGGTGTGATCCATCAGACAGGCCCGGGCCCCCGTCACCGCCTAGGGTGACTGCGTGACGACCCGCCTCTCGGCCCGCGCGGCCATCGCCTCCGTGACCGACCCCGGCAGCTTCGCCGAACTCCCCGCGCCGCAGAGGGAGTCCGCCCCGGACGGGCCCCTCGGCTGGAGCGGGTACGACGACTCCCGCGAACGCGCCGCCGCGCGGACCGGCGAGCGGGAGTCCGTGGTCACCGGCACGGCCCTGCTCGGCGGCCGCCGGGCCACCGTGATCTCCTTCGAGTTCGGCTTCCTCGGCGGCTCCCTCGGCGAACGCACCGGCGACCGGCTCGAAGCCGCGTACGCCCACGCCCGCGAGCACCGCCTCCCCCTCGTCTCCCTGATCGCCACCGGCGGCTCCCGCATGCAGGAGGGCATGCTCGCGCTGACCCAGCTCCAGCGCGTGGCCCGCCAGTGCGTCCTCACCCGCGCCGCCGGGCTCCCGCAGATCGCCGTGCTCCGCGATCCCACCACCGGCGGCGGCTGGGCCACCCTCGGCGCCGGGGCCGACGTGATCCTCGCGCTGCCCGGCGCCCAGGTCGGCTTCGCGGGCTCCCGGGTGCGGCCGGCCGACGCGGACCCGGCGGCCTACACCGCCGAGGGGCAGTACGCGGCCGGGCACGTGGACGCCGTCGTGCCCGCCGCCGACATGCCCGCGGCCCTCGCCGACTGGCTCCGCGTCCTGGCCGCGCCCCGCGCGGCCGAGCCCGTCGAGCCCCCGGCCGCACTGGCCGACGTCACGCCGCCGCTGACCGGCTGGGACGCCGTCCGACAGGCCCGGCACCCCGGGCGGCCGCACGCGCAGGCGTACCTGGACGCGTACTTCGAGCTGCGCCTGCCGCTGTCCGGCGACCGCGCAGGTGCCACCGACCCCGGGATGCTGTGTGGCTTCGGGCTGCGGGAGGGCCGGGCCGTGGCGTACGCCGCCCAGTGCGGCACCGCGACCCGCCCGGCGGGCTACCGTACGGCGGCCCGGGTCATCCGCCTCGCGGACCGGCTCGGCATCCCCGTCCTGACCCTGGTCGACACCCCCGGCGCGGCCAACGACGCCGCCGCCGAACACGCGGGCGCGGGCGCCGCCATCGCGGACACCTTCGCGGCGGTGGCGGCGGCCGTGGTCCCCGTGACCACGCTCCTCATCGGCGAGGGCGGTTCGGGCGGAGCCCTCGCCCTGGCCGCGCCGGGGAACACGTGGGTCACCCCGGACAGCTACTTCTCGGTCATCGCCCCGGAGTTGGCGGCGGCGATCCTCAAGCGCCCCGCCCAGGACGCCCCCGCGACGGCGGACCAGCTGCGCATCCGCCCCCAGGACCTGGTGGCGCTGGGCGTGGCCCGCGGGGTGGTGCACCGCAAGGGCTGAGCCGCTCCGGTCGCGCGGGCGGCCGCACCCTTCACGACCGGCCGGACCGGCCGGAGCGGGCGAACCGGGCCGGGCTGGTCCCCACGTGCCGCCCGAAGTGCCGCGTCAGGTGCGCCTGGTCGTGGAACCCGGCCGCCGTCGCCGCCTGCGCCGGCGGCATCCCCGCCAGCAGCAGCCGCCGGGCCACCGCCACCCGGCGCCCGACCAGGTACGCATGCGGCGGCAGCCCGAACGCCTGCCGGAAGCTCCGGATCAGGTGGGTGGGATGGGGGTGTCCCAGTAGCGCGGAAGCCTCCTGGAGGGTGATCCCGCCGATGACCCGCGCATCGAGCAGCTCGCGCAGTCGGATGGCGGTCCCCGTGCTCGGTGCCCCGTACGAAAGGTCCCTTGGCCCCGGTCCGCGTCCGGCCGCCTCCAGTCGGGCCCGCAGCCGCTCCTGCACCAGGGCGAGTCGCGACTGCGCCTCCAGCACGTCCACCGCCCCGGCGGGCAGGTCCGGCGAGCCCAGCGCCCGGTGCAGCCCGTGGACGCCGTCGCGCAGCGCGGCGTCGGCCAGCAGCGGCGCGTCGACGGCGGCCCCGGTCAGCGCCTCGGGCAGCACGGAGGTGTCGAGGTAGAGCACCCGCTTGCGAAAGCCCGCCTCGGTGACCGTGCGGCCGTCGTGCACCACCCCGGGCGGCAGCAGCACCACCGTGTCGGACACGCCCGCGCCGTGCCGCCCCCGGTCGAGGGCGAAGTCCACCCGGCCGCCGTCCAGGATCATCAGCGCCCAGGTGTCGTGCACGTGGGAGGGGTACGCGTGCTCGGTGAAGCGGGCGTGGAAGACCTCGGCGATGCCCGGCACCGGTGGCTGCCAGGCGGAGACGGTACTGGGCGGACGTATCGCGGCCATGTCAGGAACGTACAAGACCGCGGGGCGGCCGGCCGGGAGCCTTGACCCATGACCACACAGCAGGCAGTGAACATCGCGCGGAAGCTGTCCGAGTTCGACGAGCAGTGGGCCCCTCGACGCATAGCCCGCGTCAACGACTACGAGGTCAAGATCGCCAAGCTCCAGGGCGAGTTCGTCTGGCACACGCACGAGGACACCGACGAGCTCTTCCTCGTGATCGGCGGGACCCTCACCATCCAGCTCCGGGACGGTGACGTCGTGCTCGGCCCCGGGGAGATGTACGTGGTCCCGCGCGGGGTGGAGCACTGCCCGCGGGCCGACGCGGATGCGGCGATCCTGCTGTTCGAGCCGACCGGCACGGCCAACACCGTCGACGCGGGCGGCGACCGCACCCGGGAGCCGGTCGACGCCTGAGCCCCGGGCGCCCAGGGCCGCGGGCTCAGGGTGGCGGGCTCGGGGCTGCGGGCTCAGGGCTGCGGGGCTCGGGGCCGCCGGCTCAAGGGCCGCCGGCTCAGGGCTGCGGCGACCGCGCGTCGTACCGGGCGAACGCCCGCCACCGCGCGGCCAACAGCCCCAGCACCAGTACGCAGCCGAGCCCCCCGCCCGTGATCGCCACGGCCGGGGAGAAGAGGTCGGCGGTGGTCCCGGCGAGGAAGTCCCCGAGCCGGGGCCCGCCCGCGACGACCACGATGAAGACGCCCTGGAGCCGGCCGCGCATGTCGTCGGGGGTCGCGGCCTGCATCATCGTGGAGCGGAACACCATCGAGACGCTGTCCGCGCACCCGGCCAGGGCCAGGAAGAACAGCCCGAGCCACAGGTTGCGGGTGAGCCCGAAGGCGGCGATGGCCAGCCCCCACGCGGCGACGGAGAGCAGGATCGCCAGCCCGTGCCGGCGGATCCGCCCCTGCCAGCCGGAGAGCAGCCCGCCCAGCAGCGCCCCGACGGCGGGCGCGGTGACCAGCAGGCCGACGGTCTTGGCGTCGCCGTCGTACCAGAGCACCGCGATGGCCGGGAACAGCGCCTTCGGCTGGGCCAGCACCATGGCGGCCAGGTCGGAGAAGAAGTTCATCCGGATGTTGGGGCGGGTCCCGAGGAAGCGCAGACCGTCGATCACGGACGCCCGACCGGGCTTGCCGGGCTTGCCGGGCTTGCCGGGCTCGCCGGGTGAGCCGTCCCCCCGCTCGGGCCGCATGGACGGCAGCCGCCACATCGCGTAGAGGGCGGCGCAGAAGGTCACCGCGTCGATCAGGTACGCCGCCTGGTAGCCCCACCAGCCGACGATGATGCCGCCGAGCGCCGGACCGATCATCATCCCGAAGGTCATGGCCGCCGAGTTCAGCGCGTTGGCGGCGGGCAGTTGCTCGGCCGGCAGCAGCCTCGGGATCATCGCGGACCGGGCCGGACCGTTGAGCGCCCCGCACGCCGACTGGAGCGCGACGACCCCGTACAGGAGCCAGACCCGGTGGTAGTCCAGCACCGCGGCGGCGGCCAGCGCGATCGACAGGGCGGCCAGGCCGAGGGAGCTGTAGAGCCCGAGCGTGCGGCGGTCCACGGTGTCGGCGATGGCGCCGCCGTACAGGCCGAAGCTGACGAGCGGGACGAGGGAGAAGAGACCGACGAGTCCGACGGAGAAGCTGGACCCGGTGATGGCGTAGACCTGGAGCGAGATCGCGAGGGCGGTCATCGCCTGACCGAGCCGGGAGATGGTGGAGCCGACCCACAGCCGGCGGAAGTCCGGGGAGGACTTCAGCGGTGTGATGTCGGCGAGTATTCGCCGCCGGGGGCGGGAGGGCGCGAGCGTACGGGGCACAGCGGATGATAACCAGCGGATCCTGGGGCCCTGGCGGAGTCCGGTCCCGCGTTCACCGTCCGCGCAACAGCCGCCCCACGCGGACCGGCGGCCCCAGGCCGGGTTCACTCTTGCCGGTAACTCGCCACTATCACCGGACATTTGACCGAATCGACGTGCGCTCCTCGCCCGGTGTTCAGCTCATGATGAAAAGACTCGTATGTCCAGGGAGGCGTAGTGATCGAACCTGGCACCAGCACCACGAGCACGAGTTCCGGCACGAGTTCGACGACCGGCACGGTCCCGCTCACCGTGGGGGTCGAGGAGGAGTTCCTCCTCGTCGACGCCCGCACCCTGCGGGTGGTCCCGGCCGCGCCGCTCGTCCTCGCCACGGCCGCCGGACTCCCCCACGAACTGCACCCCGAGGGCACCCGCTACCAGGTGGAGATCTCCACCCCGGTGGCCGACTCCGCGGTGACCCTGCGGCGGGAGCTCGCCGGCCTGCGGCGGACCCTCGCCCAGGCGGCCCGCGCCCACGGCTGCCGACTGCTGGCCGCGCCCTCGCCCGTCCTGGCCGTGGACGGGCCGCTGCACCTGACCGACGACGAGCCGCGCCAGCGCGAGCAGCACCGCCGCTACGGCGCGCTCACCGACACCCTCGTCAGCTGCGGCCGGCACATCCACATCGGCACGCTCGACGTGGACACGGCGGTCGCGGTGTCGAACCGGGTCAGACCCTGGCTGCCCACGCTGATCGCGCTGGCGGCCAACTCCCCCTTCTGGAACGGCCGCGACACCGGCCACGCCAGCTGGCGGGCGATGGCCTGGTCGGGCTGGCCCTCCGCGGGACTGCCCCCGCACTTCACGTCCACGGCCCACTTCCGGCGCTCGGTGGAGACCCTGCTCGGCTCCGGGGCGGCCCTGGACACCAAGATGGTCTACTGGGACCTGCGCCCGTCGGGGAACTGGCCGACGCTCGAGATCCGGGCGCCGGACATGTCCCCGTACATCGACACGGCCATCCTGCAGGCCGAACTGGCCCGCGCCCTGGTGGCCACGGTGCTGCGCGACATCGCGGAGCAGCGTCCCGAGCCGGCCCTGCGGGAGGACGTACTGCGCCTCGCGCGGTGGCGTGCGGCCCACGACGGCCTGGAGGGCTTCGGCCTCGACCCGTACACGGGCGCGGAACTCCCGGCGGCGGACCTGGCGGAGGCCCTGCTCGACCTGGTGGCCCCCGAACTGGCCTCCACGGGCGACCTCGACCACGCGGCCAGAACCCTGACGGCTCTACTCCGCGACGGCTCGGGCGCCCACCGCCAACGCACGGCCTTCGCCCGCCGCGGCGACCTGACGGACGTCCTGCGCCACTTGGCGGACGAGACGGAGAACTTCTGACGGCGCCGCCGCAGGCCTCCTGCGACCCACCGACACCTCCGGGGCAGCGCCGCTGCGGGCTAGCCCCGGAGGAAGGCGTGGATCGCCGAAGCGATGGCCGTTCCGAGCGGAATGGGAACGGCGTTGCCGATCTGCGTGGCGATCTCGGTCTTCGAACCGCACCAGCGGAACGTCGTGGGGAACCCCTGGATGCGGGCCGCCTCGTAGTGCGTGATCGGGCGCAGTGCGGTGGGGTGGAGATAACGCCCCTTCTCGGGCTTGAAGAACTCCGTCCGAATGGTCACGGACGGATCACCCATGCGAAGGCGGCCCATGACGTCACCGGTCCCGTTGTTGTGCCTGTCCCAGCTCTCCGTCGAGAGATAGGCGACCGGGGTCGTCACGCCGGGCGGATTCGGTTCGTCGAAGACCTGGACGTCTCCCGATTCCTCGACCGTGTACCACTTTCCACGCAGGTCCTTCCGATTCCCGCGCGGCGGAATGGCCTTGTAGCGGGCTATCGAAAGAGGCGCGGGGTTACGGCCGATGTGCAGTTCGGTCGTCCTGAATGTACCCGCGATCTTGGATTCGATCTCGGCGATGCGCTTCTCCCGGTTCGGGAGTTCGGTTCCCCGGATGGTGAGCATCTCTGATTCGTCGAAGACGCTGTCGACGGGAAGCCACTGGGAAATCGCGGCGTCGACCCCGTCGATGGTCTGCACGCCATTACCCTTGGTGTTCTTCGCCGGTCGCGTGTGCGTCGCGACCGGATACGTCATCCGGCGATCCTGGACAGCATCGCGTAGGACGCCGATGACAATGGCGCGCCTACGCGCCTGGACGGCTCCGTGGTTGGCCGAGTTCAGGACGTAGCGCTTGTTCCTCGCCTCTGCCGCTTCACCGACCTCGTGTCCGGGCGGGTCGACAAGCAGGTAATCTTCCAGTAGTCCGCCCTCGCCCACCTCACCGAGCAGGTTGAGGAACTCGTCGGACTTCACGAAACGCTCGACGTTCTCGATCACGAAAACCTTCGGGCGAATTGTGCGGACAACCCGCACGTATTCCTCCCAGAGACGGTTGCGTTCCGCGCCCTTCTTCTTCCGATTCAGGGCAGAGAAGCCCTGACAGGGCGGACCGCCGACCACCACGTCCACGTCGAGTTCGTCCGTCGCCGGCTTCCAGTCCTCGATCGGGCCGACGTGCACGCGGGCCTCGGGCAGACTCTTGTCGGACCGGCCGCTGCCAAAGTTCGCCGCGTACGTGGCAGCGGCAGCCCTGTTGTGCTCGACGGCCGCGATGCTGTGGAAGACGGGTTCCCCGCCCGTGGCTCCCTCGGGCCGGAATTCGTGGAACCCCTGTGTGAAGCCTCCACAGCCGGAGAAAAGGTCCACGACGGTGATCGGCTTGGAGGTGTGGGGACGGGGCTCGTGCATAGGAGTGATCCTAGTCGTGGAGAGCGGCTGCGATGGCACGCCCGACCGCGGCTGCGAGAGGCGGGGGCATCGCGTGCCCGATCTGTCGGTACCTGGACGTCTTGCCGCCGGAGAAGCGCCAGCCCTCCGGGAACGCCTGGATCAGGGCGGCCTGCTCCAGGGTCAGGCGCGGCGAGTCGCCCTCGGGGAAGTCCGCGTCCGGGGTGCTGTCCCCGAGGCTGGTGCCGTTGACCCGGAGGGCGGCCCATGCCTTCTTGCTTCCCGTCGGACCCAGGTCGGCGCCGCCCCGTCGCTCGGAACCACCGACGAGAGCGGGAGCGATCCGGTCGGCCTCCTTGATCCACTGCGCTGCCCCCGGCCAGCCGTCCCGGGACATGGACGGGCCGAGGACCTCACCGACTGTCGGCGGGACACCCTCGTACGGCTCGGGCCAGACGAAGCGGGCGTAATACTCCTCTCGCAGGGCGACGAGGAATCCGCTATTGCGATTCTGCGGCACACCGAAGTCCGCGGCGTTCAGCACCCGCCAACTCGGGTGGTAGCCCATGCTCCGCAGCCCGTTCTCGATCCACTGCCTCTCGTCGGCGAAGTTCGCGCCCTCCACCAGCTCTGGAAGATTTTCCAGCAGGATGGCCTTCGGCCTTATCCGGAGCGCCAGGTCGACGGCGGCCTTCAGGACGGTCCTCTCCTCGTTGTCCTCGGCACGGCCGACGGTGGCGGAGGACTTCACACGTGGTAGTCCGCCGCTCACGAGATCGACACCCAGGATTTCCGGCCGGTCGTGGGGCCGGAAGTGGCTCAGCTCCATGCAGATGACGTCCCAGGCCGGCCGGTTGAGGTCGATCGTGAAGCAGGCGTCGGCCTTGCTGTCGATCAGGACGACCGGGTCGAATCCGGCGCGCTCCAGACCAAGGGCCTGAGCGCCCGCGCCCGCACAGATTTCCACCGACGTGAAACGGCGAGCGGGATCGCCGACCCGCCGAGCCTGTCGGGGCAGGGCCGGCATAAGGGGCTCTGCCCATCCCGGCGGAGCGACTTCCTCGACGCGCCCGCGCAGGTCCGTCATGCCGTCCGGCCGCGGCCCGGCGACGCCTCGCTGGGCCTCGACTGACTCCATGGCCACACTGCGCAGTTCTTCGTCGAGGGCATCCTCCTCGACGCCGTCGAAGAGGACGAACGGTGCGAGTCGCAGCAGCCTCTTGAGGAAATCGCGCAGCGTCTCACGCTCGTTGAGCCCCGCGAGGTCGAGTTCGCTCCAGACACGCAGGATCGCCCGGACCAGGTGGGCGCTTCCGCCCAATGCCGCACGACGTGCGTAGATCTGATCGAACGCTGCCTCCCCGAGGATGTCGAGGGCGTCGTACGGCTCCGGACGGTCCGGGGAGTGGACGAGTTGTGCTCTCCACCACAGGCGCCCGAAGACGTGCCGGGTCAGGTCAGTACCCAAGACGCGGTCCCCGGGCGACTTCGGGTAGCGCCAGAAGGCGACATCGGGCAGTAGGACCAGGGCGAGGAAGGCCCAGACATCGGGCGAGGCCGCCTCGGCCGGCACCATGTCCATCTCTTTGTGCAGGAGGACGGCCACGCTCAGGTCGAAGTGCGCCCTGCGGGTCCGGTCGCTCTCGCCCGGGAACCCGGCCTGCTCCGCGAGAGCCACGACAAGGTCGCGCAGTTCCCTCAGGCGACCAGCGGGCACGCGGTCCCCTCCGGTGGCCACGTAGACCGACGCATCGTGGGCATCAGCCACCCGCCTGGTCAACTCCGGAGTCGTCAGCCGCCCATACTCCTCGAACAGGGGCTTGGCATGCGCAGAGAGCAGTCGGGGGTAGAGGAAACTCATCACGCGACCTCGAAGATTCTGACCGCCGCCTGGAGATCCGAGGCGAACAGCGCCGGCGACTGGAGTCGACGCAGTCGGACATCGGTGATCGACTGCCCCGGGAAGAGCCGGTCGAACAGACTCACCAGGGTCGCGCCCAGAGACCCCTCGGGGAAATCTGTCACGTCGGCGAAGTCGTCGTCGTTGAGACCGTGCTCGATCATCACGCGGGCCACGTCCGCGTACACGGCCGAGAGCACCACACGGTCGACCGGGCGAGGCTTGGCCGCATTCCGGAAGGCGGTGGTCGTCACCGCGTTACGCTCGTTCACGAGCAGCAACAGGGAGCCCATCGTGGCGCTCTCCAGGCTGCCGGTGATCTGCAGGTGCCAGGCGGCGCCCTCGGGAAACGACGTCCGGGCGAAATCGATCACGGCCATGGGGAACTGCGGCGCGTCACCTTGGAGCCGCACCGCCGCACGGTCGCTCCACAGCACCGACCCTGCGCGGCGCGGCGCGGCAGGCCGGGCGGTGTCGAGCCGGTCGGCCAAGAGGAGCGCGGTGTCGAGGCGGACCACACCACCCAGGTCCGCGCCACGGAGCCTTATGTCGAGCGGGATGGATACCACCCCGGAATCCATCAATCTCACCTGCCGCGCCGGCCCGCTCAGCCTGGACCCGGTCGCCGTCCACACCGCAGACAGCATGAGCGCCGCGTCGGCAGGTAGTCCTGACCGGGACCGGGCGAGGTCCAGGTCGACCCGCACCACCCTGCTCAGGTGCAGATCCATGCCGTAGTCCCAGTCCGGCAGGGCCTCGGGTAGCGGCAGCTCCCCGTCGTCGACCAACAGCCGCCAGCCTTCGGCTCCCACGGCGTCCTCGGGCGGGACACGGTAGGGAAGAACACGCCTGCTCACGGTCCCGTCACCGCCTCGACCCGTACGCCGATCTCGGTCATCGTGTCGGCCGCCGGCCGCACGAGGGCCCGCCAGAGACCTTCGCCGCCCTCGATCACACAATCCTCCGGCTCGTGGAAACGCCCTTCGCGGTTCTGCCACCCGACCAGCGTCGGCATGCTCGCCCCCATGGGCGGATCGGTCTCACGTGCCCCGGCCCCGGGGAGCACGACGGCCAGCTCGATCCGCACCCGCTGCCACCCCGAGGTCGGCAGGCGGAACTCCTGGACGAGCAGAGAGTCGTCACCGAGATCCTCGTAGTAGGGCTCACCGAGATACTCCACCCGAGGTCGCCGGCGCGATGTCGCCGGCGAGCCGTTCGTGGCGGGGAAGTCGGTCTGCGGCTCACCACCGAGTGCGGTCGAGGACGACGACGGACGAGGAGCTTCCTTCTCCGGCATCCTGCGCCGGGGAGTTGGAGTGGCCGTGCTGCCGGGTTTCCCGTAGTCGGTCGCCCCGCCGATCCCCCAGGCCCCTCCCACCAGCCCGGCGAAATGCGTGCTGGCCGCTCCCAGGGCAATGGAGCTCGCACCCGGCCGTACGACGCCCTGCAGGCTGAGGAGACCCTCCAGTGCCTCGTCGATGCGCGTGAACGTCGTCTTCACGAAGGTGCTCTCCGGATACGACAGCGACTGGGGATGCCATGCGTCGTGCGTGGGGGGCTCGGCCTTCGCGTACACCTCGTCCATGCTCTCGTCGGCGCGGAAGACCCCGGCGTAGCCCTGGTTCTCGCTCGGAGGCTTCGGCCCTCGTCGATACGTGACGACGAGTTCGGCGGGGCGCATCAAGCAGACGTGGTGGACGAGATCCTCGATGTCCATCAGGCGTGAAGCACGGGTCGGTTCCAGAGGCGGCAGGACCCGCTTCACCAGCCCGAGACGTCCCAGGTAGCGCCTGGGGCTCTTGCACTCCAAGCGGCTGCCGCCCGGTCCCGCCATGTTCTCGTAGGCGGCGACGAACAGGTTGAGAGGGCGCGTCTCCCGAGGGTCCGGCACCGACTGCGGAACGCCGTCGCAGGACACGGAGAATCGCATGGCCGGCGGCTCGCCCCCCACGGAGATCATCTTGGGCCAGAGGTGCCAGGCCAAGGAGTCGGCCAGGTAGGAGGCGGCCTCGGCGGGAGCGAGCCCGTCCAGGCCCGGGTCGACGACCACGATCGTCGTGCCGGTCTCCTCGGCGCCGAACGGCTTGAGGCCCAAGCGGTGTGCAACGGCCTCCGCTTCGTGGCCGACGAGCGGCTCAACGACCTCGCCCGAGGTGTCTCCCCACCAGTGCCGGCCCGTGTACCGGCGGCTCTCCCCGGGCTCGGCCCCCGTATAGCTCTTCCACAGGGTGCACCCGATCAGTCGCGTCTCGGCACCACCCTGCGGGGTCCGGCAGCGCGAGTACACCAGGACCGTACCGGGGCGCGAAAGGAGGAAGAAGATCCCCTTGCCGAAGCCGTACGTACCGCCGCCCAAGGGCGTGTCACGGGGCTCACCGATGTTGCGGATGAAGTTGACGAAGTCACGTTCGGGTCCCACTGCCGCGTCGGCACGAGTCGGCCCCCCGAGACCCCGGGTCCCTCGGTCGGACACGGCCATCACACGGATCGACCCCTGCTTGAGGGTGTCGCGCAGGGGGAACCGCTCAGTTCCGCCGGGCGCACCGTTCAGCAGCATCCGGCGCCAAGCCTCCGCGTGCGCGGGGCCGACCGTCCACAGATCGATCCCGTAGTCGATCGGTACCGAGGAGTTGACGGGACGCGCGTCCCAACTGTTCTGCGCCGACTCGCGCACCAGAATGGTGAGCAGGTCCAGTTCCGGACGCCCCAGCTGGTTACGGATCCCTTCGGCGGCGCTCGCGCCCTCCGGGGGGTAGGGCTGTGAGTACCAGGACGGCTGGGTCACGAGGCTCCCTGCAGCAGGCTCTCGACCGTCCGGGACACCTCGGACGGTTCCATGGGAAGAGGGCTCGCGCCCGACAGGTCGACGGTGTAGCTGACGTCCAGAACGGAGACCGGTATCCCGGCCGCGGTGAGTGCGTGCGAGGTCAGTCCCGGGAATTCCGGGCCGACCCGGTACCACCGCTCCTCGCGAACGACGAACCGCACGTCCTGGTAGTTGTCGGCGTCCGTGACGCGATAGCCGACGCGCGCCAAAGACTCGAGGAGGGCACTCTCGTCGTCGCAAAGACGAAGCAGCCGCTCGACGAGCTCGGGGATCGTTTCCCCGGCGGCAGGGCCGGCGGAGCGCCGCAAGCCCAGCCAGACCAGCGTCAGTGTCCCTGCCGTCGGTGCTTCGAGCTGGTCAAGGCCGTGTATCCGAGCCCGCCTGCCCTCGTCGGCCGTGCTCGCTTTCACCTCGACGGCAGCGGCCGCGCCCGAGAAGTCATGGCGATGGCCCTCGGGTCCGCACCAGAGGCGGTGCGCGCTGGGGTCAGCTTCCAGGAGGCGGTGCAGCACTTTGAGCTCGCCGAACAGCCCGGCGAGCTGTTCGGGGCCCAGGAGCGTGCCCTGCGCGCGGAAGAGGGCCTTCCATCGATCCAGTACGCGGTACAGCGCCTTGACCGGGTTCTCGGGCAGCTCCGCGGCGGCGCGCATGATGTCGATGCACAGTTCGGTGAACAGATCACCAAGGTCGTCGCGCCGGCAGGAAAGATCGGCGTAGTGCTGGTACGTCTCCTCGTCCTCCAGGGGCCGCTTGCGCAGCTGGAGACCGGGTCCGTCGAGACCGGAGCGCAGTCGCCTGTCGGACGGGATCGGAATCAGGATGTGGCGTCGGCCCTCGTAGTCCACTCCGACCGCGAGCGGCCCGTGAACCACGTCGACCGGGAGTCGGGCGACACGCAGACGCCGATCGCCCGAGGGCGTCTCGTCCTCCAGGCCGGACCAGCTCTGCTCCATGATCCGGCGGAAGGTCTCCTTGCTCACGCGTCCTCACCTTCGAGGAGGCTGAAATCCTCCTCCTCCAGCAGGCCCGCGGGAAGCTTGGCGGAGATGTACTTCTCCACCGTGCTGTCACCGTGCCGAGGTGCGGGGAAGACGAGCCCGACGCCGATCACGTGCTCCTCGGCCTGCAAGGCCGAACGCGACTGCTCCTTCGAGGGGTGCGGCTCGGAGTCCTTGTCGATCGGGTACAGCACGAGCAGGCCAGTGTCCGGGGCTTGGGCCCGGCGCAGGTCCATGATGCCCTTCTCGGTCAGCCGCGCCGTGTCCCCGGTCAGGTCGACGGCGGCATCTCGACGGCTCATGAGCGTCTTGATGTCCGCAGTGCCGTCCTTCCCACCCTTGCTCTTGAGTCGGGCACGCGTGATGCGCCCGACGGTCACGCCGGAGGTGAAGGTGAAGTCCCTCTCGCCGGCCGGATTACCGATGACAGCGATGCTCCACCGCCCCAGGGAACCGGCCCTGGAGACTCGCTTGCGGATGTAGTCGATGATCAGATCGCGGTCGTTCTCCGGGGAGTCCTCATGGAACTCGTAGCTCCCCAGGAAGTCGATGACGACGTCGTGCGGCACGTCACGGAAGACGTACCGACCGTCCTCCGGACGCTCATCGGCCCGGACGGAAGAAGCCACCGAGGCCTCCACCAGCGTGCGCGCGGCCTGGGTGTTCCGGCTCAGCCACGCGGCGTCCGTGTGGAAGTAGTGGGTCTGGACGCGCTTGCCTCCGTAGGAGGAGGCTGCAGTGACCGCGTCCCGCATCTTCGCGGCCGCGGTGACCCTCAGAGCCGGGTGTGTCCGCAGGCGCACGGCGAAGGTGAGGGGGTCCTCGCTCTCGGTCAAGTAGACGTCGATGTCACGTCGCATCTCGGTCTCCACCGTGGCAAGGTGGCGGAACCACTCGGCGAGTTCGTCCGTCATCCAGATCCTGGGCAGGTCCGCGTATCCGTTCCGGAAACCGAACCACCGACCCATCTGCAGCAGGGTGTCGTACGCCGAGACGGCACGGACGAAATAACTGACGGACAGTCCTTCGAGGGTGAGGCCGCGCGAGAGGGTGTTGCCTCCCACGGCGATGGCCACGACGGGACCGTTCTCGTAGTCGAGGCGGTCCTCGCTACTGGAGTTGTCCATGATGATCCGGCAGTCGTCCAGGACCGCCGGCAGCTTACCGAGCAGCTTCTCGAAGGGCACCGGCTTCTCGCCGAACTCCTCGGCCGGGACGTGTGCAGTCTCTTCTTCCCACAGCCGCCGCAGACGGGCGAGGCGTTCGGGGTCCGAGAGGGTTTGAGCCGCGCGGTCACGCAGATGCAGCAGAGGCCTTTTGAAGCTGTTGTGGACCGAGGTGTGGACGCTGGTGTGGATCAGCATCGTGTTGTGGGCGTTGCCCGTTCCACGCACGCGCCGGGCGGCCGTGACGAGCCAGAAGTACTCGACCGCGCGTCGTAGCGTGTCGGTGATCACCGGCTCGAAGCCCTCGACCTCGTCCCTCGTGGGGGGACGCACGCACGGCACGTCGTCCTTCGGAACGGAGCGGATCATGTCGTGTCCGTCATCGACCTCGTTCGGATCCTCTCCGTCGAGTGCGTAGCGACCGAAGAGGACCTCCGTGCCGAAGTGCCCCTTCGGCTTCGGCAGGTTGACCACGAAGTTCTGCGGGTACAGGTCGTGGCTGCTCGGGTCGATCAGCAGGTTCGCGAACGGGGAGGCCGTATAGCCCACGTAGGCGGACTTCGGCAGGGACTCCATGATGGACAGGATGAGCGGGTTGATCGACTTCGTCGCCACCGTGGCCTGGTCGGCCTCGTCGTCGATGATCAGCGCCGGACAGTCCTTGAGGTAGTCCGAGGCGCTCTTCAACCACCGGGACAGTTTGCGTAGCACTGTGGCGTTCTTCTTGACCACGCACAGCACGTGGGTCTTGTTGCTGTTGCCGAAGTAGGAGGCCGGGTTCTCCTGCGGGGTGAAGTCCTTGTCGAGCCCGGTCAACTGGGACCACTGCGAAGGGTTCGGCTCCACGAGCTGCTGCACAAGCCGTGCCTGGGTCTGCCGCCGAAGGCCGTTGTGGACGCCGGCGAGCACGATGAACAGCTTGTAGCCACGGTCCGCGGCCTTGGCCATCACCGAGGTGAAGCTGGTCGTCTTGCCCGACTGGACGTAACCGACGACGAGGCCCCTGGTCGAGAACTCCCGCTCCTTGGGGTGGTTGAGGAGGGAGGTGATGCGCGTGGAGGAGTCGTCGAGGCTCCGGATCGCAGGCTCCTGCGGCCAACCGTCCTTACGGAGCAGCTCTACGATCGCCGGCCAGCACTTGTCGCCCGTCTGCGGTCCTGTGTACCAGGTGTCACGGTTGCCCAGGACCACGGACTGCGGTTCCTCGAGCTCCCTGATCCGGACGGTCTGCTGCTCGTGCTGTTCGCGGATCCTTCGCATGATGTCCTGGCTGACACCGAACGCTTCGAGCCGCTTCACCGCTTCCGCTGGGGGGAACCGGTCGAGGAGGGCCACGAAGGTTTCGTAGTTGTCGTTGAAGTCATCGGCCATCGGCTCGACCGCCCCCGGTTCTCGTTCGTCGTGGCCGGTGGGGTCGACGTGACCCTTCTGCCTCCACGGTTGTGCACAGCGAACGACGCGGGCGCCCCGAGGAGCGCACACCGACGTGGCACCCTCATGCAACGTCACACAGTATTCAGCCGATACGTCCCGCGCACAGGCCAAAGGCCATGATCAGCCACGGCTCGGCAACCCCCACGCGCCGTCCCGCCGAGGCTTCCCAGGGGCAGCCGCTGTCAGAACCCCGACAAAACGTCACAGCGCTCACGAGTTCACCCACGGGACCACCTGGAACCCTGGACCAGCCGGCGGCCCCAGAGGCACGGCAAAACGTGCAACGTTGTCTGAAAAGACTCCAGCGCGGCGGTCGGAACACGCCAAAACCGCAGGCGCGATCAACTCCGCACCTGCGGCTCGCCGACCAACCAAGCTGCTAGTCGGATCGTTTCTGCACACACGAGGTGCAGTGGGGCGGGTGGGACTCGAACCCACGGCCGACGGATTATGAGTCCGCTGCTCTAACCGGCTGAGCTACCGCCCCTTCACGGCGTGGCGCGTACACGTGTGCGCGCCGTCTGCCGCAGCATAGCCGCTCATACGATCTCCTGCTCCGGATGCCTCGCATGATCGGCTTCGCCTGCTCAGAGAGACCGCGCCGAGTGCTGCCCGGTTCCGTGGACAGGGCAAAAAAGAAGAGGACCCACTGGGGGTCCTCGTTCTTTCTTGCTCCCCCGACTGGACTCGAACCAGTAACCTGCCGATTAACAGTCGGCTGCTCTGCCAATTGAGCTACAGGGGATTGCTGCGGTGCACCGAACAGCCCACCTCCGGCCTGTGCCGGGGGGCGAGTGTCCGTTGCGAGTCATAGATTAGCGCAAGCAGGGGGGTGCTCCGCCAATCGGTATCGCCAGCAGGCCGGGCACCACACGACGAAAGGTGACAGGCATGCGGTACAAGGTCACGTTCGTGGTCGGACTGGCCCTCGGGTACGTCCTCGGGACCCGGGCCGGACGCGAGCGGTACGAGCAGATGAAGAAGTCCGCCCGGGAGCTCGCGCAGAACCCCGCGGTGCGCAACGCCGCCGAAACCGCGGGCCAGAGCGGGCGGCAGTTCGCGGGCCGGGCCTTCGCCGCCGTGGGCGACAAGGTCGGCGACGCGGTGCCGGCCTCGCTGGCCGGGCGGGTACGCAGCCTGCGCGGCCGGGTCAGGGGCGGTACGGGCGAGGACGAGTGGGGTACGAGCAACACCTGACGGGACCCCATGCCGACCCGCGGTGACCGGCACTGACCGGCGCCGAAACCTCCGGGGCCCCCTGCGCGTCGGGGGCCCCGGAGGTTTCCGGGGCCCGAGGCGGCGGAAGTTCGCCGGGCGTGCGGCAGAATCTCCCGCATGGGGATAGTCGCCGGGCTGGACAGTTCTTCCGCCTTCACTCGCATAGTCGTCTGTGACACCGAGACGGGCGCCGTGCTGCGCCAGGGGTACGCCCCCCATCCGCAGCCCACAGGCGAGGCCGTCCCCCACGAAACCGATCCGCAGGCGTGGCTGCTCTCGCTCGGCGAGGCCGCGAGCGGCGGGCTCCTCGAAGGGGTCCAGGCCATCGGGGTCTCCGCGCAGCAGCACGGCCTGCTCCCCCTCGACGCGCAGGGCGGCCTCGTGCGCCCGGCGCTGGTCGGCAACGACAAGCGCGGGCAGGTCGCCGCCGCCGACCTCATCGAGCGGCTCGGCGGCCGGCAGGCCTGGGCCGAGGCCGTGGGCTCCGTCCCGCACTCCGCGCAGCCCGTCGCGAAGCTGGCCTGGCTGGCCCGCGCCGAGCCGGAGGCGGCCCGGCGGGCGGCCGTGCTGATGTCCGCGCACGACTGGCTGGTGTGGCAGCTGCTGGGCCGCCCGGCCCGGCGGACCACCGACCGGGGCGGCGCCTCCGGGACCGGGTACTGGTCGGCGGCCACCGGTTCGTGGCGCCCCGACCTGGTCGAGCTGGCGCTCGGGCACCGGGCGCTGCTGCCCGAGGTGCTCGGCCCGGCCGACGCCGCCGGGACCACGCCCGAGGGGCTGCTGATCTCCGCGGGTACCGGCGAGACCATGGCCGCCGCCCTCGGGCTGGGCCTCGGCCCCGGCGACGCGGTGGTCTCGCTGGGGGCCTCGGGGTCGGTGATGGCCGTGCACCACGAGGCGCTGTCGGAGCCGGGCGGTCTGATCACCTCCCTCGCCGACGCCGGTGGCATGCACCTGCCGGTGGTGAACACCTCCAACGCGGTACGGGCCCTGCGCGGCACCGCCGAGCTGCTGGGCACCGATCTGGAGGGGCTGAGCGCGCTCGCGCTGAAGTCGACACCGGGCGCGCACGGACTCGTACTCCTGCCGTACCTGGAGGGTGAGCGGACGCCGAACCTGCCGCACACCGCCGGGACCCTGTCCGGGCTGCGGCGGGACTCGATGAAGCCGGAACACCTGGCCCGGGCCTCCTTCGAGGGCATGCTGTGCGGGCTGGTGGACGCCCTCGACGTGCTGCGCAGCCGCGGGGTGGAGATCCGGCGGGTGTTCCTGCTGGGCGCGGCGGCCGAGCTGCCCGCCGTACAGGCCTTCGCGCCGGGGCTGTTCGGTACGCAGATCGTCGTACCGGCGCCGGCCGATTACGCGGCGCTGGGCGCGGCCCGCCAGGCGGCGTGGGCGCTCGGTGTGGCGCAGGGCACGCTGGCCCCGCACATCCCGCCGGTGTGGCCGGCTCCGGCGGCGCAGGTCTTCGAGCCGGACGAGGAGTTCCCGGCGTGGCAGGCGGTGCGCCAGCAGTACATCGCGACGCGGGAGCAGATCCACCCGGGCGCGTTCCAGCCGGGGGGGTTCTAGCCGGGCGCGTTCCAGCCGGGGCGCCGGTCCGGGTACGCCCCGAGACTTGGGACCCCGCGCGGGGCGACTACTCCTTTTGACCGGGCTTTGCGAAAAGCGTTGGGGTTCGGGGGCCCTGTTGGCCGAAGATGGATCGACCCCTCGATCTTGCCGACCGGAGCCTACGCGTGCTCATACGACTTCTGCGGACCCACCTGGGTCCGTACCGGAAACCGATCTCCGTGCTGGTCCTGCTGCAGCTGCTGCAGACCAGCGCGAGCCTCTACCTGCCCACGCTGAACGCGGACATCATTGACAACGGTGTCGTCAACGGCGACACGGGCTACATCCTGCGCTTCGGCGCCCTCATGCTCGGCGTCTCGCTCGTCCAGCTCATCTGCAACGCCGGCGCCGTCTACTTCGGCGCCCGCACCGCCGCGGCCCTCGGCCGGGACGTCCGGGCCGCCGTCTTCGACCGCGTGCAGAGCTTCTCCGCGCGCGAGCTCGGCCACTTCGGCGCTCCGTCGCTGATCACCCGTACGACGAACGACGTCCAGCAGGTCCAGATGCTGGTGCTGATGACCTTCACCCTGATGGTCTCGGCGCCGATCATGTGCGTCGGCGGCATCTTCATGGCGCTCTCGCTCGACGTGAAGCTGTCGAGCGTCCTCCTCGCCGTGGTGCCCGTCCTCGGTGTGTCCGTCGGCGCGATCGTCTTCCGCACGCGGCCCCTCTTCCGGCAGATGCAGGTCCGCCTGGACACCGTGAACCGGGTGCTGCGCGAGCAGATCACCGGCAACCGCGTGATCCGCGCCTTCATCCGCGACGGATACGAGAAGGACCGTTTCCGCGACGCGAACGCCGACCTCACCGGTGTCTCGCTGGCGGCCGGCAAGCTCCTCGCGCTGATGTTCCCCACCGTCATCGTGGTCGTGAACATCTCCAGCGTCGCCGTCATCTGGTTCGGCGCGATGCGCGTCGACAGCGGCGGCATGGAGATCGGCCAGCTGACGGCCTTCCTCGCCTACCTGCTCCAGATCGTCATGTCCGTGATGATGGCCACCTTCATGTTCATGATGGTGCCGCGCGCCGAGGTCTGCGCCGAGCGGATCCAGGAGGTCCTGGACACCGAGTCGAGCGTCGTCCCGCCCACCGATGCGGTGTACGAGCTCTCCCGGCACGGACAGCTGGAGCTGCGCGGCGCCGACTTCCGCTACCCGGGCGCCGAGGCCCCGGTGCTGCGCGGGGTGGACCTGACGGCCCGCGCCGGCGAGACCACCGCGGTGATCGGCTCCACCGGCAGCGGCAAGTCCACGCTGCTGGGCCTGGTCCCCCGGCTCTTCGACGCGACCGGCGGCGAGGTGCTCGTCGACGGGGTGGACGTACGCCGCCTCGACCCGGAGCTGCTCGCCAGAACGGTCGGCATGGTCCCGCAGAAGCCGTACCTCTTCTCCGGAACCGTCGCTTCCAACCTGCGCTACGGCCGCCCGGAGGCCACCGACGAAGAGCTGTGGCGCGCACTGGAAGTGGCGCAGGCCAAGGACTTCGTCTCCGAGCTGGAAGGCGGGCTCGACGCGCCCGTCTCGCAGGGCGGAACCAATGTCTCCGGCGGCCAGCGCCAGCGCCTCGCCATCGCCCGCACGCTCGTGCAGCGCCCGGAGATCTACCTCTTCGACGACTCCTTCTCGGCCCTGGACTACGCGACGGACGCGGCGCTGCGCGCGGCGCTCGCCCGCGAGACCGAGGACGCGACCGTGGTCATCGTGGCGCAGCGGGTGTCGACCATCCGCGACGCCGACCGGATCATCGTCCTCGACGAGGGCCAGGTGGTGGGCGAGGGACGCCACCACGAGCTGATGGCCGGCAATGAGACCTACCGGGAGATCGTGCTCTCCCAGCTGACGGAGGCGGAGGCCGCATGAGCGGGCCCGGAGGACGGATGATGATGGGGCCGGCCCAGCGGTCCATGGACTTCAAGGGTTCGGGGAAGCGGCTGCTGAGCCAGATCGCCGAGGACCGGATCAAGATCTGGGGCATGGTCGCCGCCGTCTTCGGCAGCGTCGCCTTCACGGTGATGGGGCCGAAGATCCTGGGCAAGGCCACCGACCTCGTCTTCGCGGGGATCGTGGGCCGTCAGATGCCCGCCGGGACCACCAAGGAGCAGGCGCTCCAGGGGTTGCGCGACAGGGGTCAGGGCGGGATGGCGGACATGTTGTCCGGCACCGACTTCACCCCCGGCAAGGGCATCGACTTCGGCGCCGTCGGGGTCGTGGCGATCTGGGCGCTCGTCGTGTTCACCCTGGCGGGCCTGCTGATGCTGGTGGCCACCAGGCTCTCGAACCACGTCATGAACGGCACCGTGTACCGGATGCGCGAGGAGCTGCAGGCGAAGCTGTCGCGGCTGCCGCTGTCGTACTTCGACCAGCAGAAGCGCGGCGAGGTGCTCAGCCGGGCCACGAACGACATCGACAACATCGGGCAGACGCTCCAGCAGACGATGGGGCAGCTGCTCAACTCGCTGCTGACGATCGTCGGCGTGCTGGCGATGATGTTCTGGATCTCGCCGCTGTTGGCGCTGGTCGCGCTGGTGTCCGTACCGGTCTCGATCTTCGTCGCGGCGAAGATCGGCAAGAAGTCGCAGCCGCAGTTCGTGGCGCAGTGGAAGTCCACGGGCGCGCTCAACGCGCACGTGGAGGAGATGTACTCGGGCCACACGCTGGTCAAGGTCTTCGGGCGGCAGAAGGAGTCCGCGGCCCTCTTCGCCGAGCAGAACGAGGCGCTGTTCCGTGCCTCTTTCAAGGCGCAGCTGGTCAGCGGCATCATGCAGCCGGTGATGCTGTTCATCTCGAACATCAACTACGTGCTGATCGCGGTCGTCGGCGGGCTGCGGGTCGCCTCGGGCACCCTGTCGATCGGTGACGTGCAGGCCTTCATCCAGTACTCGCGCCAGTTCTCGATGCCGCTGACCCAGGTCGCGTCGATGGCGAACCTGGTGCAGTCCGGCGTCGCCTCGGCGGAGCGTGTCTACGAGCTGCTGGACGCGGAGGAGCAGGAGCCGGACGCGGAGGTTCCGGAGCGTCCGCAGACCCTGCGCGGCCAGGTCACCCTCGACAAGGTGGCCTTCCGCTACGAGCCCGACAAGCCGCTCATCGAGAACCTCTCACTGAGCGTGGAGCCGGGCCAGACGGTCGCCATCGTCGGCCCGACGGGCGCCGGCAAGACCACGCTCGTCAACCTGCTGATGCGTTTCTACGAGGTCACGGGCGGCGAGATCGCCCTGGACGGGGTGGACATCGCGAAGATGACCCGCGAGGAACTGCGCGGCGGCATCGGCATGGTGCTCCAGGACACCTGGCTGTTCGGCGGCACCATCGCGCAGAACATCGCCTACGGTGCCTCGCGCGAGGTCACGCGCGCCGAGATCGAGGAGGCGGCGCGGGCCGCGCACGCGGACCGCTTCATCCGCACCCTGCCGGACGGCTACGACACCGTGCTGGACGACGAGGGCGCGGGCGTCAGCGCCGGCGAGAAGCAGCTGATCACCATCGCCCGGGCGTTCCTGTCGGACCCGGTGATCCTGGTGCTCGACGAGGCGACGAGCTCGGTGGACACCCGTACCGAGGTGCTGATCCAGAAGGCGATGGCGCGCCTCGCGCACGGCCGTACGTCCTTCGTGATCGCGCACCGGCTGTCCACCATCCGCGACGCGGACCTGATCCTGGTGATGGAGAACGGTTCGATCGTGGAGCAGGGCACGCACGAGGGGCTGCTGGACTCGGACGGCGCGTACGCGCGGCTGTACGCGGCGCAGTTCGCGCAGGCGGTGGCCGAGGTCGACTGACGGTTGCGTTGCATGGCAACGCATTGCACGGCGCAGGGGGTGCCCTCATCCGGGGGCACCCCTTCTCGTCTTCCCGTGCCGTCTCATCCGTCTCAGTCGAGATATCCCCGCAGCTGGTCGGCGAAGGCGTGATCGCGCAGCTTGTTGAGGGTCTTGGACTCGATCTGCCGGATCCGCTCGCGGGTCACGCCGAAGATCCGCCCGATCTCCTCCAGGGTGCGCGGCCGCCCGTCTGCGAGCCCGTACCGCAGCTGCACGACCTTGCGCTCGCGCTCGCCGAGGGTGGACAGCACGGCTTCCAGGTGCTCGCGCAGCAGGAAGAACGCGGCCGACTCCGCGGGTGAGGCGGCGTCCCCGTCCTCGATCAGGTCCCCGAGCGCGACGTCGTCCTCCTCGCCCACCGGCGCGTGGAGGGAGACGGGCTCCTGGGCGAGGCGCAGCACTTCGAGGACCCGCTCGGGGGTCAGCTCCAGGTGGATCGCGACCTCTTCGGCGGTGGGCTCGTATCCGCGCTCCTGCAGCATGCGGCGCTGGACGCGGACGACGCGGTTGATCAGCTCCACGACGTGGACCGGCACGCGGATGGTCCGGGCCTGGTCGGCGAGGGCCCGGGACATCGCCTGGCGGATCCACCAGGTGGCATAGGTGGAGAACTTGTAGCCGCGGGCGTAGTCGAACTTCTCAACGGCCCGGATGAGGCCGAGGTTCCCCTCCTGGACGAGGTCCAGCATGGTGAGTCCGCGGCCGACGTAGCGCTTCGCGACGGAGACGACGAGCCGCAGGTTCGACTCGATGAGGCGGCGCTTGGCCATCCGCCCCATGACGACGAGCTTGTCCAGGTCGAGCGTGAGTTGAAGGTCGAGGGCGGCCCCGCTGCCGAGCTTCTCCTCGGCGAACAGGCCGGCTTCCACGCGCCGCGCGAGCTCGACCTCCTCGACGGCGGTGAGCAGCGGGATCCTGCCTATCTCGCGCAGGTACTGCCGGAACAGGTCGGCGGAGGGTCCCGCCCCGCCCGCGCCGTCGGTGCCGCGTTTTCGCTGCGGCGGCACCTGCTGCTCGGTCAACTCCTGGACCTCGGGCTCCTCGTCCACGGCATCGGCCTCTGCCTCGGGCTCTTCGGCCAGGGCGGCGTCGGCGGGCGGGCTCGCGTTGACTGTCAGGATCTGGGTCTGCACGGGGGCGACCTCCAGGGCTCCGAGGACGGGGGCGGCGCCGCACCTCAGTGTGGGGTACGACACATCGCTGCCACGAGGGGCGTGCGAGCACTTTCTGAGTCCGGCGCGTGACCGGATGGTTACCCCCCGCCGAGAACCCCGATGCGGATCGGACGCATGTCCGAGAAGATCGATTCCATGGCCGAGTACGAAACCCACGTGACGGTGCGCTGCCCCGGCCCGCCGGAGCTGGCACGTCTCGAAACGTGGGCCGGGGAGCAGCAGTTGAAGGTGACGCACATCGTGCTGGCCCGGGGCCGGATGGTGTCGCAGCCGATGCTGACGCTGCCGGACCGCACGGGGCACGAGGCGCTGGTGCCGCGGCTGCGGGCGGCCGGCTTCGAGCCGGTCCGGGTCAAGGTGGAGACCGTCCCCTGGACCACGGACCGCCCGGGGCCGGGCGGCGGCTACTTCGAGCACCACCTCAAGCTGCTGCTCCCGGCCGACTGGGACCGCCCGGCCCTGGAGTCCCTGGCCTCCCGCCACGCGGCGCACGTGTCCTGGAACGCCCGCCGCGCCGCCGCCGGCCTGGCCGGGGGCCGCCACGAACGCTTCGTGACCCAACGCTGCCGCGGCACGGCCCCGCAGGCCACGGCCGCGTGCGACGCGCTGGCAGCGGCACTGGCGGGGGCCGGGTACGAAATCCGCTCGGAGGAGCGGGAGTTCGTGCTGTACGACAGTGACCTGTCGGTGGACGACGGGTGGATCGAGCAGGGGGACGCGCGATGACGTGGGGGAAGTTCGACTGGAGCGACGACGAGCTGCCGAGGGAGCCGCTGGGCGAGGAGACGCGCAGGGCGCGGGACCTTCCGCTGACGCTGCGGCCCGTGGCCGGGAGCGACGTGCGGCAGCGATCGGTCTTCGACCCGTCCCTGAAGCACTTCAGCCGCGCCTATCGGGCCGGTGACCCGGTCTTCGACGATCCCGAGCGGACGGCCGCGTGGCTGGCGGCGCGGCGGGCGGCGATGGACGCCGTACTGCTGACGGTCTCAGAGTCGCGGTGGGGGGACGCACTGGTGCTGCGAGGGAGCGTGCTCCTCGCCGACTGGTTCGGGGAGGCCGCGCGGGAGCCCGGGGATCTGGACTTCGTGGTCGTACCGCGGAGCTGGAACATCGACGACGCGCAGACGGCGCGGATGCTCGAAGGGATCGCCGCCGACGCGGCCGGGCGGGCCGGGGTCAAGGAGTCCGGCGCGGTCTGCGAGGACATCTGGACGTACGACCGGGTCCCCGGCCTGCGGATGGTGCTGCCCTGGGAAGTACCCGGGCTGCCGGCCGGACAGGTCCAGATGGACTTCGTCTTCAACGAGCGGCTGCCCGCCGAACCCGAGCCGGTGGAACTGGTCTGCGGAGCAGTGGTCCTGGCGGCCTCGCCTGCCCTCTCCCTGGCCTGGAAGCTGCTGTGGCTGGTCGGCGACGCCCACCCGCAGGGGAAGGACCTGTACGACGCCGTCCTGCTGGCCGAGCGGTATCCCCTGCCGTACGCGCTGCTGGACCAGGTGTTCCGGCTCGCGCCCGAGCAGCCGCTACCGAACCCCGGGGTCACCCTGGAGGACATCGCGGCGTACGGGACCGTCGGCCACGAGTGGCGGCACTTCATCGCCGAGTATCCGGGGATCTCCGGCTCCGAGGAGGACCACGCCCGGCGCCTGCTGACGGCACTGGCGCCCACCTTCGCGGCAGCCCCGAAGGCTCCTAGGCCGGCTCGACGCGGACCGCGCAGGTTTTGAATTCCGGCATGCGGGAGACCGGGTCCAGGGCCGGATTGGTGAGGGTGTTGGCGCGGCCCTCGCCCGGCCAGTGGAACGGCATGAAGACCGTGTCCGCGCGGATGGCGTCGGTGATGCGGGCCGGGGCCACCGCGCGGCCGCGGCGGGAGGTGACCGCGAGCGGGGTGCCGTCGACCGCGCCGATACGGGCCGCGAGGCGCGGGTGGAGTTCCACGAAGGGGCCCGGCGCCGCCTCGTTGAGCTCGGCCACGCGGCGGGTCTGCGCGCCCGACTGGTACTGGGCGACGACCCGGCCGGTGGTGAGCAGGAGCGGGTACTGCGCGTCGGGGACCTCGGCGGCGTCGCGGTGGCAGGCGGCGGTGAAGCGGGCCCGGCCGTCGTCGGTGGCGAAGGCGTCCAGGAAGAGCCGCTCCGTGCCGGGGGAGCCTTCCGGGCAGGGCCAGAAGACGCCCTGCTCCGCCTCGATGCGGGCGTAGGAGATGCCGGAGTAGTCCGCGGGGCCGCCGGCCGAGGCGCGCCGCAGTTCCTCGAAGACCTCCTCGGGGGCGGTGGGGAAGCCCTTCTCGACGCCCAGCCGGGCCGCCAGGCCGTGCAGGACCTCCAGGTCGCTGCGCACGCCCGGCGGCGGGGACAGGGCCCGGCGGCGCAGCAGGACGCGTCCCTCCAGGTTGGTGGTGGTGCCGGTCTCCTCGGCCCACTGGGTGACGGGCAGGACCACGTCGGCGAGGGCGGCGGTCTCGGAGAGGACCACGTCGGCCACCGCGAGGAAGTCCAGGGAGCGGATGCGCTCCTCGACGTGTCCGGCGTGCGGGGCGGAGACCACCGGGTTGGAGCCCATCAGGAGCAGGGCCTTGACGTCCGTGCCGAGCGCGTCGAGGAGTTCGTACGCGCTGCGGCCCGGGCCGGGGAGGGTGTCGGGGTCGACGCCCCACACGCCGGCGACGTGCGCCCGCGCCGCCGGGTCGGTGAGCTTGCGGTAGCCGGGGAGCTGGTCGGCCTTCTGGCCGTGTTCGCGGCCGCCCTGGCCGTTGCCCTGGCCGGTGAGGCATCCGTATCCGGAGAGCGGGCGGCCGGCGCGGCCGGTGGCGAGGCAGAGGTTGATCCAGGCGCCGACGGTGTCGGTGCCCTTGGACTGCTGCTCGGGGCCGCGGGCGGTGAGGACCATCGCGGCGGAGGGCTCGCAGAACATCGCGACGGCTTCGCGGAGCTTGGGCACGGGTACGCCGGTGATCCGCTCCACCAGCTCCGGCCAGTGCGACATCGCGGCCGCCCGGGCCTCCTCCCAGCCGGTGGTGCGCGCGGCGATGAACTCCTCGTCGGTGCGCCCCTGCGCCACCACCAGGTGCAGCAGGCCCAGGGCGAGCGCGAGGTCGGTGCCGGGGCGGGGGGCGAGGTGCAGGTCGGCCTGCTCGGCGGTCCGCGTGCGGCGCGGGTCCACCACGATCAGCGTGCCGCCGTTCTCGCGCAGTTCCCGGAAGTAGCGCAGGGCCGGGGGCATGGTCTCGGCGGGGTTGGATCCGACGAGGATCACGCAGCCGGTCCGGGGGATGTCCTCCAGCGGGAAGGGCAGGCCCCGGTCGAGCCCGAAGGCCCGCTGGTGCGCGGCGGCCGCCGAGGACATGCAGAAGCGGCCGTTGTAGTCGATCTGCGAGGTCCGCAGGGCGACCCGGGCGAACTTGCCGAGGGCGTAGGCCTTCTCGTTCGTCAGGCCGCCGCCGCCGAAGACGCCGACCGCGTCCGGTCCGTACGCGCGCTGCGTGCGGGCGAGTCCCCCGGCGACGGCGTCGAGCGCGTCCTGCCAGGTGGCCGGGGCGAGCTGCCCCGCGCGGGTCCGCACGAGCGGCTCGGTCAGCCGTGCCCGGGAGGACAGAACGGCGGGGGCGGTGCGGCCCTTCCCGCACAGCGCGCCCTGGTTCACGGGGAAGTCCCGCTCCTCCACCGTGACGCTGCGGCCGCCCGGCTCGGGGCGCAGGTTCATGCCGCACTGCAGCGCGCAGTACGGGCAGTGCGTGGCGGTGGCGGCGGCAGCGTCCGGGGTGTGCATACGGCCCAGCGTGCGACGGCGGTGTTACGGGCGGCCGCCGCCCCGCGTTACGGCCGGGGGTGTTCGGCCTCAGCGCCGCCCGGCGGTCCCGGTGAGGGGGCCGGGGGCGGCGCGCGCGTACCGCGCCCCCGGGGCTACTGCCCGGTGAGGTGCTTCGCCGTCAGGCCCGCCGTCCAGCCGCCGTCGACCGCGAGTTCCGCGCCCGTCACGTAGCCGGCGGCGTCGGAGAGGAGGAAGACGACCGCCGACGCGATCTCCTCGGGCAGGGCCACCCGGCCCAGCGGGGCGCCGGGGTGGTTGCCCTCGCCGGCCTGGATGCCGACCGGGGCGGTCATCGGGGTGAGCGTCATGCCGGGATGTACGGAGTTGACGCGGATCCGGGCCTCGGCGAGTTCGACCGCGCCGATCTTGGACAGGCCGCGCACGCCCCACTTGGAGGCGCCGTACCCGGCGGTGAGCGCGAGGCCGGTGAGCCCGGCGGCGGAGGAGATGTTGACGATCGAGCCGCCGCCGTTCGCGCGCAGCAGCGGTATCGCGGCCTTCATGCCGATGAACACGCCGACGAGGTTGATCTCGACGACCCGGCGGAAGTGCTCGACGCTCTCGTGCTCCAGGAACTGGCCGGTGGCGATGCCGGCGTTGTTCACCAGACCGTCGATGCGGCCGAACTCGGCCACGGCGTGGTCCAGGGCGGTCTGCCAGTCGGCCTCGCTGGTCACGTCGTGCCGCAGGAAGCGGGCCGCGTCCCCGAGCTCCGCGGCGCTCTGCGCGCCCTCAGCCTCCAGCACGTCGGTGATCAGCACCCGGCCGCCACCGTCGACGACGGCCCGCGCGGCCGCCGCGCCCAGACCGCGGGCCGCGCCGGTGATGACGACGACCTTGCCGCTCAGATCCACGACGGCCACGGTTCCCCACCCCTGATGCTCGTGCGTGCGTGCGTGCTTGCGGCTGTTCGAACCAGCCGGGCGGCGCGTCAGTCTGCCAGAGCACCCAGGGCCCGCGACACCCCTTCCTCCTTGGGCCCCAGGAAGCGCGGCTGCGGCTGGAAGACCGCGTCCAGCACCGCCTTGCCCGCCGCGAAGACCTCGCGGGCGCCGCCGTAGTACCAGGTCGCGTCGTGTACGTCGGCCACCCCGACCCCGTACGCGTCCAGGCCCGCGGCCTGGCACAGGGCGACGGCCCGGCGGATGTGGAAGCCCTGGCTGATCAGCACCGCCCGCCGCACCCCGAAGATCTTCCGGGCGCGGACGCAGGAGTCCCACGTGTCGAAGCCCGCGAAGTCGCTGACGATCCGCCCGTCCGGCACCCCGTGGCCCGTCAGGTACGTGCGCATCGCGTCGGGCTCGTCGTACTCGGTACGGCTGTTGTCCCCGGTGACCAGCACCACCTTGACCTTGCCGGCGCGGTACAGCTCGGCGGCGGCGTCGAGCCGGTCGGCCAGGTAGGGCGTGGGGCGGCCGTTCCACAGGCCCGCGCCGAAGACCACGGCCACCTCGGCGGCGGGCGCGTCGGCCGTGGTGCGCAGCCTCGGGGCGGCCGCCGCGTGCGTCCAGGCCGAGGGGAGCAGCGCCAGCACGCAGGCCGCCATGACGGCCTGCACCGTGCGCCGCCGCGCCCGTACGGTGCGCGGCAGCAGCGCCCCGGCCCGGCGCGCGATGCCGTTCGGCAGCGGTCTCAGGCACGTGAGCGGTCTCGGGCGCGTGAGCGGTCTCGGGCGCGTTCTGCGCATGACGGTTTCCCCCTGGTAGTACCGGTCGTACCTGCTCAGGACGCCGGCCGCGGGCACGCGGTTTCAGCCGCCGGTCACGCCGCCGCCGCACGCGGCGCGCCCCGGCCCGGTGAGGAGGTGGAAAACACCTGTCACCCCCGCGCAACGCCCACGCAACCTCCGCCCCGCAGGATCGGTTCATGACGGAGCCGGTGCACCCTCGCGAGTCCCTGCCCCTCCCGCTTCCCCCCGCCACCACCGCGGAGCTGCTGTCGCGGATCACCACCCAGCTCGGCACGCAGCTCAGCGGTCTGCGCCCGCCCCGGTCACGGCCCCGAGAGCACGGAGTCCCCGTATGCAGCCCACCCTCGTCGCCGTGGCCCACGGCAGCCGCGACCCCCGCGCCCCGCACACCGTCCTCGCGCTCCTGGAGCGGGTCCGCGAGCTCCGCCCCCGTCTCGACGTCCGGCTCGGGCACATCGAGCTGAACCGGCCACTGCTCGGCGACACCCTGCGGGATGCCACCGGGTCGGCCGTCCTGGTGCCGCTGCTCCTCGGGCGCGGCACGCACGTCAAGCGGGACCTGCCGGCCGCCGCCGCCCGCGCGGGGCACCTGCGCACCCGGATCGCCGCCCCGCTCGGGCCGCATCCGCTGCTCGTCGAGGCTCTGTTCGAGCGGCTCCTGGAGGCCGGCTGGACCCCGGGCACGGCGGTCGTACTGGCCGGCGCCGGGTCCCGTGACCCCGACTCCGCCGCCGACAGCCGGCACACCGCCGCGCTGCTCGGCGAACGCCTCGGCGGGGTGCCCGTCGTGCCCGCATACGCCTCCGCCGCGCCCTCCGTGCCCGAAGCCGTGCGCGCGCTCGCCGCCCGGGGCCGCCACCGGGTCGCGGTCGCCTCGTACTTCATCGCGCCCGGCCGCTTCGCCGCCCAGTGCGCGGCCGCCGCTCCGCTCGGCGCCCACCCGGCGCTGGCCCGGCTGGTCGTACAGCGCTACGAGGAGGCCCTGGCCCACCCGGGCCACCCGCTGGAACTGGCCAGCGCCTCCCTCGCGTGAGACCCCGTCGGTTCGGATTGCTCGGATTGTCGGTGTCTGCGGTTAACGTCTGAGCATGGAAGGCACAGCGCACGCCCCCGCATCCGCCCCGGCATCCGACCCCGCACCGGCGGCCTACATCCCGGCCGACACCGAGCGCTGGGCCGCCGAGCCCGACAAGCGCCCCGGGCGCACCGCCTTCCAGCGCGACCGCGCCCGCGTGCTGCATTCCGCCTCGCTGCGCCGCCTCGCCGGGAAGACCCAGGTCGTCACCCCCGGCACGCGCTCGTACGACTGGGACGCGAGTCCTCGTACGCGGCTCACCCACTCCCTCGAATGCGCGCAGGTCGGCCGCGAGCTCGGCGCGGCGCTGGGCTGCGACCCCGACCTCGTCGAGGCCGCCTGTCTGTCGCACGACATGGGCCACCCGCCGTTCGGGCACAACGGCGAGGAGGCGCTCAACGAGTTCGCCAAGGACTGCGGCGGCTTCGAGGGCAACGCCCAGTCGCTGCGGCTGCTGACCCGGCTGGAGCCCAAGCGGTTCGTCACCGATCCCGCGAGCGGCGAGCTGGTCAGCGTCGGCCTCAACCTCACCCGGGCCTGCCTGGACGCCGCCACCAAGTACCCCTGGGCCCGCGGGGACCACCCCACCGACCCCGGTTCGGTGAAGTTCGGGGCGTACGACGACGACCTGCCGGTCTTCGAGTGGCTGCGCCGCGGCGCGCCGGCGGACCGCAAGTGCTTCGAGGCCCAGGTGATGGACTGGGCCGACGACGTCGCGTACTCCGTCCACGACTTCGAGGACGGCCTGCACGCCGGCCACCTCGACCCCAACCTGCTCTTCGCCGAGCCCGAGCGCACCGCCATCTGGCGGGTCGCGATCGGCCGCTACGTGCCGGCCGACACCGAGCCCGAGGAACTGCGGGAGGCGCTGGACCGTTTGCTGGAGCAGGAGTGGTGGCCGCACGGCTACGACGGCTCGGCCGTGGCCCAGGCCCGGCTGAAGGACGCCACCAGCCAGCTGATCGGCCGCTTCTGCCTGGCCGCCGAGGGCGCCACGCGCGAGGCGTACGGCTCCGGCCGCCTCACCCGGTACGCGGCGGAGCTGGTGGTCCCGCGCGAGGCTCGCAACGAGTGCGCGGTGCTCAAGGCGGTCGCCGACCTGTACGTCATGCAGCGCGACGAGCAGGAGCGGATCCGCGCCGACCAGCGCATCGTCCTGGCCGAACTGGCGGAGGCGCTCAGTGCCCGCGCGCCGGAGGGCCTGGACCCGCAGTTCCGGGCGATCTTCGATGCCGCGCCGGACGACAAGGCCCGTAAACGCGCGGTCATCGACCAGATCGCGGCTCTCACGGACGCCTCCGCGCGCTCCCTGCACGCGCGCCTCACCCTGCGCACGCGACGCGCCGAAGGGTGAGCTGATCGGGCCACTCCCCCTTCACGCGGCAGGCTCAGTGCGGGACGCTCGCATGTGGTCGCATGTGGCGGAGAGGTTATGAGGAGGCATCAGGTGGTCGACGCACACCGGACGTTCGTCATTGTCGGCGCAGGGCTCGCCGGGGCAAAGGCGGCCGAAACGCTGAGGTCCGAGGGGTTCACCGGGCGGGTGATCCTGATCGGTGACGAGCGCGACCATCCCTACGAGCGACCCCCGCTGTCCAAGGGGTACCTGACGGGGAAGGAGGAGCGCGACAGCGTCTTCGTGCACGAGGCGTCCTGGTACGCGCGCTCCGACATCGAGCTACACCTGGGCCAGCCGGCGGTGCAGCTGGACCGGGACGCCAAGAAGGTGGTCCTCGGCGACGGGACGGCGCTGCACTACGACAAGCTGCTGCTGGCCACGGGCGCCGAGCCGCGGCGCCTCGACATCCCCGGCACGGAGCTGGTCGGGGTGCACCACCTGCGCCGGCTCGCGCACGCCGAGCGGCTGCGCAAGGCGCTGGCGGGCCTGGGCCGGGACAACGGCCACCTGCTGATCGCGGGCGCCGGCTGGATCGGCCTGGAGGTGGCCGCGGCGGCCCGCGGGTACGGGGCCGAGGTCACCGTGGTCGAGCCGGAGGCCACTCCGCTGCACGCGGTGCTGGGTCCCGAGGTGGGCCGGCTCTTCGGGGACCTGCACACCGACCACGGGGTGCGCTTCCACTTCGGGTCCCGGCTGACCGAGATCGTCGGGCACGACGGCATGGTGCTGGCCGCCCGTACGGACGACGGCGAGGAGCACCCGGCGCACGCCGTCCTCGCGGCGATCGGGGCCGCGCCGCGGACCGCGCTCGCCGAGACCTCCGGGCTCGCCCTGGTGGACCGGGAGCACGGCGGCGGCATCGCCGTGGACGCCTCGCTGCGCACCTCCGACCCGGACGTCTTCGCCGTCGGGGACGTGGCCGCCGCCCACCACCCGGTGCTCGGGGCGCGGCTGCGGGTCGAGCACTGGGCCAACGCGCTCAACGGCGGTCCGGCCGCGGCGCGGGCGATGCTGGGGCAGGAGGTCAGCTACGACCGGGTGCCGTACTTCTTCTCCGACCAGTACGACGTGGGCCTGGAGTACTCGGGGTACGCCCCGCCGGGCGGCTACGACCAGGTGCTGATCCGCGGCGACGTGGGCAAGCGGGAGTTCATCGCCTTCTGGCTGTCGGACGGGCGGGTGCTGGCCGGGATGAACGTAAATGTGTGGGATGTCACCGAACACATCCAGTCCCTGATCAGGTCGAAGGCGCCGGTGGACCGCGAGAAGCTGGCGGACCCGTCAGTTCCGCTTTCGTCACTGGTGCCGGCGGAGGGGGCCTGACGGGTTTGTCGGTGTCCGGCCGTAGACTTCGTGCGTGGCAGGACGGATCAACGACGACGACGTGAAGGCGGTACGGGACGCGGTCCCGATCGACGCCGTGGTCTCCGACTACCTCCAGCTGCGCAATGCGGGCGGCGGCAACCTCAAGGGCCTGTGCCCCTTCCACGACGAGAAGTCCCCGTCCTTCCAGGTCAGCCCCAGCAAGGGTCTCTACCACTGCTTCGGCTGCCAGGCGGGCGGGGACACCCTCGACTTCATCATGAAGATCGACCACCTCTCCTTCTCGGAGGCGGTGGAGCGCCTGGCCGGCCAGGCCGGCATCACCCTGCGGTACGAAGAGGGCGGCTACACCGCCGGCACCAGCGGCCGCGGCGAGCGCATCCGGCTGGTCGAGGCGCACAAGGCCGCCGCCGATTTCTACGTCGAACAGCTCGACGGCGCCGAGGCCGAGATCGGCCGCAAGTTCCTGGCCGAGCGCGGCTTCGACCAGGCCGCGGCCGCCCACTTCAGCGTCGGCTACAGCCCGGCCGGCTGGGACCACCTGACCCGCTTCCTGCGCGGCAAGGGCTTCAGCGACAAGGAACTGATCACCTCCGGGCTCGCCCAGGACAGCCGCAGCGGCAAGCCGATCGACCGCTTCCGGGGCCGGCTGATGTGGCCGATCCGCGACATCAGCGGCGAGGTGGTCGGCTTCGGCGCGCGCAAGCTGCGCGACGACGACAACGGCCCCAAATACCTGAACACCCCCGAGACGGCCATCTACAAGAAGTCCCAGGTGCTGTACGGCATCGACCTGGCGAAGAAGGAGATCGCGAAGACCTCCCGGGCGGTCGTGGTCGAGGGCTACACCGACGTGATGGCCTGCCACATGGCCGGGGTCACCACCGCGATCGCCACCTGCGGCACCGCCTTCGGCGGCGACCACATCAAGATCCTGCGCCGGCTGCTGATGGACAACGCCACCGCCGAGGTGATCTTCACCTTCGACGGCGACGCGGCCGGGCAGAAGGCGGCGCTGCGCGCCTTCGAGGACGACCAGAAGTTCGCCGCCGAGACCTCGATCGCCATCACCCCGGGCGGCATGGACCCCTGCGACCTGCGCCTCGCCCAGGGCGACGCGGCCGTGTCCGGACTGGTGGAGTGCCGCACTCCGCTGTTCGAGTTCGCGCTGCGGCACATCGTGGCCCGGCACAACCTGGAGAACCCGGCGGGGCGCGCCGCCGCGCTGGACGAGGCGGCGCCGGTCGTCGCCAACATCAAGAACATCGCCATCCAGCACGAGTCGGCGGTGCAGCTGGCGGGGATGCTCGGCATCCGCGACGAGCAGTTCGTCGTCAAGCGGGTGGCGCAGCTGGCCCGCTGGGCCCGCGATCGCGGCGGCCAGCCGCAGCAGCAAGGCAGGGGTGGTGGCGGCGGCCGTTCCTACGAGGCCGCCCCCTCGCCCGCCGACCGGCCGGCCGGCGGCCCCGCCCTGAACCTGCGCAGCCCCGCCCACCGCACCGAGCGCGAACTGCTCAAGCTGGCGCTCCAGCGCCCCGCCCTGGTCTCCCCGGCCTTCGACGCGTACGGGACGGACGAGTTCACCGCCCCGCCGTACGCCGCCGTGCGCCAGGCCGTCCAGGACGCGGGCGGCGCCTCGCTCGGCACCGAGGACTACCTGGCCCGCGTCCGCGAGGCCGCCCCGAACGACACCGTCCGCGCGCTCGTCACGGAGCTGGCGGTCGAGGCCATCCACGCGAAGACGGTGGACGAGATCTACGCGGGGGTCCAGCTGGTCCAGGTGCGCCTGCGCGCCGTCGACCGCCGGGTCCACGAGATCCAGGGCACGATGTCCCGGCTGGGCCCGCAGGCCCCGCCGGAGCAGCTGGCCGCCGTCCAGGAGGAGTTGTGGGTCCTCCAGCAGTACGGGCAGCGCCTGCGCAACCGCGGGGCCGAGGGCCTGTAGGACCCCGGCGGGGCCCCGGGTTCAGCGTCTGAACCAGTCGCCGCCCGGTATCTCGGTGCCGGACTCCCGCAGGTCGCGGGCGAGCAGCGGGGACGCCAGGTAGACCCAGGCGCGTACCGGCGTGCCGTCGGGCCGCAGCGCCTCGCGGGCGATCCGGTCGTATACGTTGCCCGGGCGGCCCGGGCCCCCGTACTCCTCCAGCAGGTCGAGTTCGGCCAGCAGCTCCCCGTACGCGCCCGGCGCGGCGGTGATCAGCTCCCCGACCACGGTCGAGCCGGGGCGGTCCGTCGCGTACGGGTATCCGGGGCCCGCGTACAGCGCCGCGTCCGGGAGCCGGGCGGGCTCCTGCGCGACGGTGCGGCCGCGCAGGAAGAGGTCGTGGTTGACCTCGCCCGGGCGCAGCGTCCCGTAGACGAAGAACGGCAGCGGCGCGGTCGGAGCGGGCGGATCGGGTGGATCGTGTGGCCGAACGACCGATGTCATGGGGCCCTCCCTCGGATACGACGGGGCAGTCGGCGTGCCTGGCCGAAAGTACCGAATCGGCCTGCGGACTCCACCGTACGCACCCCTGTTACACAACCTCCCGGTACCCGTGACCCTCGGCGTCTACCGTCGGTCACCACTGCTCCCGGCCCCCTCGGTTCTGCCTCCATGACGCCTTCGTCCCGCCGTTTCACCGCCGCCCTCCTGTGCGCCTGCGCACTCGCCGCCGGCGGCTGCGCCGCACCCGGCGGGCTGGGCCCGGGCGCCCGGGTGTCCCCGGTGTCGGTCCAGCCGCGCCCCGAGTCGCTGTGGCCCGCCTGGGTCGAAGCGCCCGGCGCCGCGGTGGGCCGGCGGGAGGCTCCGCCGACGCCGCTCAAGGACGCGCCCGAGGTGGGGCCGCAGGGGCTCGCCGCGGTGGATCCGGCCGAGGTCATGCGCGCGGACCCGCGGATGCGGCCGTACGCGGACAAGGGCCGGATCACCGGTCCCGGGCGGGCCGGGCTGCGTCCGGCCGTCCACCGGGACCTGACCGGGGACGGGAAGCCGGAGCTGATCGTCGCCGCCGACATCGCGACCGGCCGTACGGTGCTGGCCGTGTACTCGGTGGTGCGCGGCAAGGTCGTCGCCGTCCTCCACACGGTCGGCCGGCAGATGGCCGTCGAGGCCGTCGGCACCGACCTGCTGGTCCGCACCGCCTCCGACGACGGCGCCGAGCAGGCCGTCCGCTACCACTGGGACGGCGACCGGATGACGGTGGTCAACGACGAGAAACGTTTCCTCAAGCCCGGCCCCGGCTGCGAGACCGACACCGACGTCAGACCGGCCCCGACACCCGGCTGCCCCGCCGAGAAAGGACGGAGCGCCCCGTGAAGCCCGCCCTGATCCGCTGCCGCCACCTGCTGCGGGCTCTCGGCCTGCGCTGGAAGATCTCCGTCCTGCTCGCCGTCGGCTGCTCGCTCGTCGCGGTCGCCATCGGCCTGCTGATCCACGACGCCCGTGCCCGCCAGATCGGCGAAGCGGCGCGCGAGAGCGCCACGAACCAGTTGATCCGGGTCCGGCAGGTGTACGAGCTGACCGGCCGGCTCGACGCCGACAAGGTCGGCGAGGCCGATGCCCGGGTCGACTCCGAGGAGTTGCCGGACGCGCTGCGGGCGGCGGCCCTCAACGGGAGCCGCACCACCTACCTCGACATGAACGGCCCGGAGCCCTCGGTCTGGGCCGCCCGGCCGCTCGGCGGCGAGCACGTGCTGTCCGTACGGCAGTCCCTGGCGGCCCAGCGCGAGGAACTCGCCGAGCTGGACGGGCAGCTGGTGGCGTACGGGGCCGTGATCGTGGCGCTCGCGGCGGCCGGCGGGGCGGTGCTGGCCAGCCGGCTGAGCAGGGAGCTGCGCACGGCGGCGGAGACGGCCCGCCGGATCAGCGCGGGCGAACTGGACGCGCGGATCGGCCCGTCGGGGCTGCCCGGGACGCGGGACGAGGTCGCCGAGCTGTCCTCGGCCGTGGACACGATGGCGGCCAGCCTCCAGCGGCGGCTGGAAGCGGAGCAGCGGTTCACCGCCGACGTGGCGCACGAGCTGCGCACCCCGCTGACCGGGCTGCACACGGCCGCCGAACTGCTGCCGCCGGGGCGGCCCACGGAGCTGGTACGGGACCGGGTCTCGGCGCTGCGCACGCTGACCGAGGACCTGCTGGAGGTGGCCCGGCTGGACGCGAACCGAGAGGAGGCGCAGTTGGAGGCGCACCTGCTGGGGCCCTTGGTGGAGTCGATCACCCGGCGCTCGGGGGTGGCGGCCGAGGTCGAGGGCGCGCGGGGGTCGGCGTACGTCAGCACCGATGCGCGGCGCCTCGAACGCATCCTGACGAACCTGCTGGTCAACGCGCGGCGGCACGGTCGGGGCCCGGTCACGGTGACGGTGGCGGGGACGACCGTGACGGTACGGGACCGGGGCCCGGGCTTCCCGGAGAAGCTGCTGCGCGAGGGGCCGCAGCGCTTCCTGACGGGCGCCGCCGAGCGGGGCCAGGGCACCGGGCTGGGCCTGACCATCGCGCTCGGTCAGGCCCAGGTCATCGGCGCCCGGGTGGCCCTGGCCAACCCCCGGCCCACCGGCGCCTGCGCGACGGTGCTGCTGCCCCCGGCCTGACCCTTGGGACGGCGCGGAATCACCCGGACGGGGTGGTGGTCGCGGGTGGCCTTGTGACCTGGCCTGACCTGCGGAAACAATCCCGGAGTGGGGGGAGCGCGGGCCGAGCTGACGGGGCATCAGCAGGCGCGTGCCCGGCGGTCCGGGTTACCTCGGAGAACACGACCCCGTGTCCCCAGGACCCCGTGTCCCCAGGAGAGCCTCCATGCGCCGAAGCACCGCCCACGCGCTCACCGCCGCCGCGCTGACCGCCGTCGCGTTCACCGGCCCGGTGGCCGGTGCGGTCGCCGCCGTGGACCTCGGCATGGTGAGCTTCGCGCCCGGCGACTTCGCCCGCCTGGAGGTGTGGCCCAAGTCGGCCGCCCCCGGCACCACCGTCACCGTGAACACCACCGCCTGCGGCCACTCCAGCCATGCCGACGGCGATGCGACGACGGTCGGCGGCGGCCGCTTCAAGCTGGTCCCGGGCACCCACAAGGAGGTGGTCGTGGGACAGTTCCAGGTCGCCCGCGACACCCGCCCCGGCACCTACGGCATCGGCGCGACCTGCGCGAACGGCAAGTTCGCCACCGGCGACCTCGTCGTCACCGAGCGCGGCCCGCAGGGCCACGTCAACACCGGGGTGGGCGGTGGCACGACCACCACCACCAACCCCGCCAAGATCGCGGCGGGAGCGGCAGTGCTGGCCGTCACCGCCGTCGGCGGTACCTGGCTCCTGCGTCGCCGGGCGAGCGGCACGCGGAGCTGACGGACGCCCACCGCGGCTCCGGCCGCGGTCCGACCGGTACCGTCCCCCGTCGCCCGCCCCGCGAGGTCCCCCCCGTTCGCGGGGCCGGGCGACGGCCACTCACCCCGCACCGATACAGCCGAGGGGGCACGCATGGGTGGCGCCTTCCGGAGCGACCGGACCCCCACCGCCCGTCACGTGGGGCTCGTCGCACTCTCCGCCTGCGTCGGCATCTGGCTCGTGAGCAGCGGCTCCCAGGAGCGGATCGGGCCGCCGCTGCCCTCCCCCGCCGAGGCGCTCAGCGCCCTGACCGCCCAGGCCGCGGGCCCCGGCGTCACCCCGCTCCCCGGCTCGCCGCCGACCCGGATCCGCATTCCGTCCATTCGGGTCGACGCCCCGCTGACCGGGCTCGGCCTGGAGCGCGACGGCAGCCTCCAGGTACCGCCGCCGGCCCGGGGCGACCTGGCCGGGTGGTACCGCGAGGGCACCACCCCCGGCGCCACCGGCACCGCCGTCATCGCCGGGCACGTGGACAACGCCACCGGCCCGGCGGTCTTCTACCACCTGGGCGCGCTGCGCCGCGGCGCCGTCATCGAGGTCCCGCGCGCGGACGGCCGTACAGCCGTGTTCACCGTGCACGCGGTCGAGGTCTACGACGCCCAGGCCTTCCCCGATTCGCGGGTGTACGGCCCGTCGGCGCGCGCCGAGCTCCGGGTCATCACCTGCGGCGGCGGCTTCTCACCGCGCAGCGGCTACCACGGCAACGTCGTCGTCTTCGCGCACCTGACGGGGACGTACTAGTGTCCTGCGCCGGAGATTCGTCGGCAGAAACGGGCGAGGGAGTCGAGGATC